>JAUWHR010000032.1 GCA_030605795.1 Anaerolineae bacterium
CGAGGGGATCTCGAAGGTGGGAGGTATTTTGGATCTGGGTGTGGAGATGGGGTTGATTGAGAAGCGGGGGTCGTACTACTCATATGGGGATCTGAGGTTGGGGCAGGGTAGGGAGAACGCCAAGGGATATTTGAGGGAGAACCTGGAGTTGGTAGATGAACTGGAAGCCGGCATTCGGGCCGCTGCTGGCCTAACGACGGCTCCTGTGGACCTTGAAATTTAGCAGCGCGGGTAGGTCTAGCGCGAAGTATTGGAAAGGGCTGCGCCAATAAGGAAGTATCGAGGATGGGGCGCGGCTGAGGCATCGTGAATGATCTCTGGAATGAGATTTGACTACGCTGGGCAGTTTCGTGCTCGAGCGGAAGGTGACTGAGAGTCTGAAACCGCCCGGAAGGGCGTCATTCTAAAACCTCGCTATAGCTAGCTCGGCATAGCGAAGCGGCGTCGAATCTGCACCACGAGATTCCCAATATTTAGGCATGTTGCCTCCAGCCGTGATCTGGGTTTCCGGTTCGCGGCTGTAGTTGTTAAACTAGGAGTTGAAAGTGGCGGGTGTAATTACCGCCCTCAAGCTGCAATCAAAGAATCGCAATCGTCTCAATGTTCATCTGGACGGTGCATATAGCTTCAGCTTGGCCAGGGTCTTGGCGGATGGCTTGAAGGTTGGTCAGAAATTATCGGATGATGTTATCGCTTGTTTGAAACAGCGGGATGCGGAGGAGGCGGCCTATCGGCGCGCCCTTCGTTTGATCAGCCGCAGACCTCGATCCGAACATGAGCTGGGTATGAATTTTAATCGGAATCAGGTGCCGCATGCGGTACAAGACGCGGTATTTATCCGGCTGCGAGAGACACATTTAGTGGATGACTGGGCCTTTGCTGAAGCCTGGGTGGAGAATCGCCGTGAGTTTCGACCGCGTAGCGCAATGGCCCTACAATATGAATTACGGAAAAAGGGGGTCCCACAGGAGGCTATCGAGGCAGCCCTTGAGGACTATAGCGACGAGGATGCGGCTTATCAGGCTGGGCGTAAAGCAGCTCGGCGTTGGAGGAATTCAAACTATAAAGAATTTCAGCAGCGCGTGGGGGCCTACTTGTCCCGACGCGGCTTTAATTATACGACGGTTTCCCCAGTGGTTGAACGCGTATGGCGTGAAACCACTGGGGTTCAAGATGAAAGTGAGGTTTCCAAGTGGATATTACATGGGTAATTGTATTTGTGATTGGATTATTAGCCGGTGCGGTCATCGGTTATTTCCTACGGCAATTGCAGATCGAGCGACATATTAAAGGTCGTCAAGCTGAGGCCGATCGCATATTGGAGGAAGCGCGAGCTCGTGTGCGTGAGATTGAACTCAAAACCCGTGATCAGGCTTTAAGCATCCGTGATGAGGCCGAGGCTGATGTTTCGCGCCGTCGGGCGGAGCTCGCAAAGGAGGACGATCGCTTGCAACGCCGCCGAGCGAGCCTAGATAAACGTTTCGAGCAGATTGAGAAGCGTGACCAAATACTTAATAAGCGTCAGAGCGCCATTGACCGGCGGGCTAATGAATTGGAGAAGCGTCACGCTGAGACCCTAGTAGAGTTGGAGCGCGTTTCGAGTATGACCCAGGAAGAGGCCAAGGCGCAGCTGCTGGAGGAAGTGGAAGGGGAGGCACGAGCGGACATGGTCCGTGTCATCCGGCGAATTGAGGAGGAAGCCCAAGTGGAGGGGGAGCGGAAGGCGCGCGAACTTATCGCCGATGCCATCCAACGAGTAGCCTCGGAGCATGTTGCCGAAGTTACCGTATCCGTTGTTTCGTTGCCTTCCGATGATATGAAGGGTCGAATTATCGGGCGCAATGGTCGGAACATTCGCGCCTTCGAGCAAGCAGCTGGTGTGGACGTGGTTGTTGATGATACCCCAGAAGCGGTGACGATCTCATGCTTTGACCCTGTGCGGAGGGAGGTGGCCCGTCGATCGATGGAGAAGTTGGTACTCGATGGTCGCATCCATCCTGCTCACATCGAAAAAATTCTTAACCAGGTACGAGATGAGGTGGAACGGGTGATGGTTGAGGAGGGTGAGAGGGCTGCCTTTGAAGCTGGGGTCCCAGGCTTGCATCATGAGATCATCAAGAAACTGGGACGGTTGAAGTTCCGCACCTCCTACGGACAGAACCAGTTAGCCCACGCCATCGAGACGGCGCAACTGGCGGGGGTGATCGCCGCAGAACTGGGCGCTGACACCGAGGCGTCGAAGGCGGGTGGCCTGCTCCATGATCTGGGAAAAGCGATGGACCACGAAGTGGAAGGGACCCATGCCGCTATAGGCGCTGATTTCTCTCGCCGTTATCGCATAAGCCCGAAGGTGGTCAATATCATTGCTTCCCATCACCGTGAGGTCGAACAGGAATCGGTCGAGGCAGTGATCGTAGAGGCTGCCGACGCCATCAGCGGTGCTCGACCAGGGGCCCGTCGTGAAAGCCTGGAGCATTATCTCAAGCGAATTCGTGCCTTGGAGGAGATCGCCAATTCGTTCACTGGCGTCTCACAAAGTTATGCACTACAAGCAGGGCGTGAAATTCGGGTTATTGTGGTACCGGAGGATATTGATGACTTGGACGCCACTCGATTGGCTCGCTCGGTGGCCAAGAAGATCGAAGAAGGAATGCAGTATCCTGGCCAAATTAAAGTGACCGTCATTCGCGAGACACGCGCCGTCGATTACGCAAAGTAAGAATTACCCCCTCTTCCTGCTGGCGGCTGCTTTTTTTCAGTAGAATATATATTGACTCCACTGAAAAAAGGTCAACCGCGAGAAGAGGACCGATATATGTGGGGGTGCAGGCTGCGCCCGCACCCACACATATACCCCTCCCCACTCCTCGAGGGTATTTTTTTTCAGTGCACTCATATATTGTAATTAAAGGGGTAAATCGGGCTCAGTTGGTGTGCCCAGGGCTTGGTTGATAGAGTCCAGTAGTATTCCGCGAGTGATTGGCTTTAGCAGGTAATGGGTAACGCCAAGGCTTAACCCTACTTCTTGGTCCTCATCGCCGCTCTTGGCGGTCAAAAAAATTATTGGCGGTGGAGGGGTTGGATCTTTGAGAAGCGCACGCATCACGTCGAATCCAGAAATATCAGGCATCATGATGTCGAGAATAACCAGATCGGGTGGTTCCTGACGGATGATACGCAGAGCTGCTTGACCCCCAGGTGCTGTCTGCACCTGGTAGCCAGCGGTTTGTAGTGTCAGTTGAATCAATCCCAAGGTGTCAGGCTCATCATCGACCACTAGGATGCTTATTGGGTTGTTCATGTCTTCCCTCAAATCGTTTAGGATGGTCGTATTTTATAATGCATCTGGTAGGTCCGCCAACTATATCTGACTGCACTGAGAAAATACCAAGCGCGAGAAGGGGAACGGTATATCAGGGGTGTGGGCAAAGCCCACACCCCTGATATACCTCCTTTTCCTACTGGCGGCTGCTTTTTTCAGCGGACTCATATAATGGTCATCAAGGCGTGAGACCAGAGACCTGTATGTCATACTCGCTCATTGCCAGATCGGCGCCTTGGGGCAGGCTGAGGGGTAGGATGAATTCCAATGTATCACCGGTAGCTAAAGTCTCGGCAATAGTAGACCATCCTGCTGTGAGTAGCTCTCCCCTTGTCGAGCGGACAGCGACCAGGATGGTAACCGACTTAACGTCGATCTCTCCGGAGTTTGAGACCACCCCTTTGAGGATAAGTGAACTACCTATCGGCTCAAATTGGGTGATCTGTAGATCCATTGGCACAGTTATCCGCTCAGTTGGGCGTGAAGCGAGTGGGTCGGAAACGATCTCGGCAGATAGGGCACTAGCTTGGGATTCGCGACGTGCCAATTGAGCCCTCAACCCGGGGAAGTCCCTGATGGCGTATGCCAGACTTTCCCCAGGTTGTAAGGGAATGGGTGGTCTGACTTGGGCGACAGCGACGATCTCTTCCTCCAGCTTTAAAATCAGGAGAAAGGCTGCCCAACGAGATTTAGTGTCATCATTCCGTACGGAACCCACAACCAGAGGTGCATCCTGCTCTGTTAAGAGAACATTGGGAGGCTCTGGTATGGAGAATATGGTTTCCCCAGGGTTCAGGGTCGTGGTGGCATCTAGATAAGGGATGAACTCGATCTCGCCAGGATCTGCTCCCATAAGGGCTAGGAAAGGTGCTTTTTCACCTGGGTCAAGAGTAGAGAGCACCGCAGTGCTTGGGGCGAAATCTATCGGGTGGTCATCAGGATCGACCCCCAGTATCCCAAGGTTATGAATGATGACATGCTTGGAGCTGGAATTGACAATCGTACCAAGGATCGCCAACCCGCCAGCGCCTGTCGGAGCCGATGAGAGATCTTCAACCTTAACCTTGGCCCTACTGAACGATGTTGTCTGGTGGGCGAAGACCTCGGCGTTAGCGGACGTAGCCATTCCAGCATCTTGAAAATGGGCTATGAAGGGACTCATTTCCCCAGGTCCGAGATGGGACAGGAATAGGGGGATATTCTGCAGGGTAAGCAATTTATCAGTTGCGTCCAACACCGAAACCTCGATTGAAATCGCTGTCAACTGCTGTCCTGATTGGTTCTCCAACAGACCGATCACGGTCCAGTCGCCAAGTGTACCGCCAGGCAATATAGTCAGTTCTTGAACCACGGCCCCTAGCGGTGGTGTGGCTGAGATTGCGGGGGTTTCCGAAGGTTTAATAATGGTAGTTGCAGTCAGAGTTGCTATTGGCTGAGGCTGTGCGATCGGAGAACAGGCGCCCATGATAGCGGCGGAAACGATAAAGGGGAGGATGATAGTTGGTTTCACAGCGGTTAGAATACCGTAAAAATCATCTATTTGCTGGTAGGACCTCAATCACTTTGGTACCGTGTGGTGCAAGCCAATGCGAATTATTAGTAGGGGCGGACGGTCGAAGCCCGTCCGCCCCTACTTGGCTTTTCTCACCGGTCGACGTAAACATGGTATTCATAAACTCTTGTCCCGGCAGCGAAAAGTTGGTCCTGGATGCCATCGTCGAGCTGAGTGGAAAAGATCATCTCGATTGTGAGCACGTGCTCTCCAATTGGCCAATCGGTAAGTGAGGTGAAATAAAAGCGGCATTGGTTGTCGCCAGAGAAACCTTCGTACTTGACGAATCGATCTAATGCTATGTCCTCCCCGTCGAGCGTCATCACCAGGGAAATGTTTTCCCAATTATGGTCGAATTGTTCTGGGGATGTGCACCAACCGGTGATCCAGAGTACCTCTCGTGAACGCCCCAGGGTGACATTGTATATGACGGTTGCTGGTTCGAAGAGTTCATCTTCATGGGTTTCCATGGCTAAGTCATCAAGGAATGGCGCCTGAGATTGGACAGCGGCTTCCGTCTCCACCTTGGTTGCGACCTTTGGCGGCCCTTCTGGGGTGATTCCAGCACCTCGTGGAAGACGAATCACCTCGATAGCTGTTTCCAGAATCACATCCCTGCCATCACGATACACAGCGAATATAGTCTCTTCGGTTACCGGCACGTGGACGTCGGGTTCAACACCTATGCCTTCGATATGTATGTTCCCATCAATATCGATAGCCCGGCCGATGGTGAACCTTATGTCGATACCTTCAGGCATGACAAAGTCCTCCACGCTTCCGCCCAAGCCGGAGGTCGGATATTGCCCAATGATCGTCGCCCGATCTTGAAGGGTAAGGTCATATGCGAAGAACTCGCAAGCGCTGGAACATGCTGGACCGACTAACACGACAAGAGAGCCGTGGTAGCGTAAGTCCTCCCGTGGTGGGAAGAGGGTGTCTTCGTCGCCCGGGTCTGCGTAGAACTCGCCAGTACTGTCATCGTAATAGCTTGTATTGCCAGCCACGAGTTCCTCATCGAAGAAGTAAGCTGCCATTTGATCAGCCAGATAGCCGCTACCGCCGGTGTTCAGTCTCAGGTCGATGATGAGCCCAGGAACACTATATTCGATAAGCTTCTGGATCATACGCTCCCAGAGCTGTATGGTGAGCAGTTCATTGTCAAAAAAGTCGGTAACTTTAACGTATCCATAGCCACTTTCCAGCACCTCGAACCCAACGGGTAGTTCAAAGCCGGTAACACCGGTGAAGAAAGAAGAGAAGTTAAAGCTCTCGATTTCAGGTGATACTGCAATCTTTTTAGTAACCGTCGAATCGTCGGGGTTCCTGAAAGTGACTTCCACTTCTGTCTCCAGCGGAAAACGGATCACATAGCGCAACTGCTGCAACCGCTTAGTATGCTCTGTGCTGAAAGGTGAAGACCAGGGGACTGTCTCGTTGAGTGCATCGCTGATCGGCTTGCCATTAAACTCAATGAGCTCCGCTCCAAACTCAATCTCGGCTTGGTCAGCCGGTCCTCCTTCTAATAGGTAATTGACGATGACCCGCCCATCGTCCAGCTCAATAATCGCCAAGCCTAGACCGCCGGCGGTTTCGGTTTGGAACTGGTAGTATAGGCCCGAGAAGTCCATTCCGACGTGCCCATCTGGGATAGACCATAGGAAATCGCGCAGGGCAAGGAAGTAGTCATCTGAGCTGTTGATACGGTCGGCACCTTCAAAACGAGAGCGAAATTGCTCAGCGATTGCAGTCCAGTCGAGGCCTTTGTACTCAGTGAACGCGTATTCAGTCCGCATCTTTTCCAACATGGCGTCGAAAGCCTCCGTGTAGCTCATATCAGAAAAGTCAGCCAACGCGATGCTTTCTGGTTCAAGGAGGTCAATCTTTGCTTCCCGTGAGCGGTCAAAGGTGAATGGCTCGTCATCTATGTCGACGACGGTCCAACCCCGTGGAAGTTGTACGATGGGGTCATCTTCAGTGAACAGCTTTCCGTCCTCCCCAAAGCCTGCGGGGAATCCTTGCAGATCGTCCAGAGCATAGACCACGTACTTGCCGCCGTAGATTTCAAGGTAATTATCCCGGTCGTCACTTACACGGGTCGAGGCGTAAGCTGATGACCACCCGCCACCTGCCTGATCTCGCTTTTCCAAGTAAGGGTCACCCCAGGTGTTGGTCCAGTAGGCGACGGCGAAAATAATCAAACCGGTGTCTTCTTCGCCGTCGTTGTCCACATCGCGCAGTGTTCCATTAGGCGCCAATGGTAAGGTTAGGCTGTAGGTGAAGGGTGAGGTGTAAAAATCTGAAGTGATCTGTCCGAGGACCTGTGACTCAACGGGAAAAATAAAATTCCGATCACGATCGACGAATCCTGCTTGATCTTCTAAGATGACGATCGGCTCAGCAACCCCAATTGTAAAGAAGGGGTTGGTGTATTCGACTTCACCGGTGATGATGACTGGACCCCCTTCATCATTTACGATATCAGCGAGCGGAAACTGAGTCTCTGGCGTCGGTTGTGGGGTCGGCTCCAGAGTCGGTTCATCAGTTGGCGCCTCCGTCGTCGGGGCAACTTGACCGCAGGCGGAAACAGCGATTGTCAAGATAGCAAAGATCAACACTGCCATGCGCGTATAGGACTTCATCTTTTCTCTCCCTCCAAGTTGAAGAGCCAACAATTGCATCCATCAAGATCAACGAGTGCAATGAAAAAACTACCCTCGGGTAGCGGGGAGGGGTATATGTGGGGGTGCGGGCGCAGCCCGC
>JAUWHR010000027.1 GCA_030605795.1 Anaerolineae bacterium
TTTACAACAAATAACGGAGGGCGGTAAAAAAACAACCCTGGTGGCGGGGGGTGGGGATTTTGGGGGGGGGCGGGCACCCCCCCCACCCCCACATATTCCGGCTCCCTTCTCGCGGTTGACCTTTTTTCAGTGGAATCATAAATTAAACTCACCGTTTGTCGCCATGTGGAACAATTGTTTATTTTTCCGACCCAACTACAATCTGGCTGTCTGCCCGAGGGAGAGAAACTAGTTTATGAAGCGCATCTTCTACCCAAAAAGCATCGTCGTCATCGGTGTCTCAGAACGACCTGATAACCTGGCACGTAACATCATCGCCAACCTGCGTGCTTTTAAATACAGAGGCGATCTCTATGCTGTTGGGCGACAAGAAGGAGAAATCCTAGGCATCAAGATAGCCGCCTCGTTAGACGAGGTTCCAGACGATCTTGACCTAGCAGTGATCCTTACTCCCGCATCCATTGTGCCCAACTTGATGAAGACATGCGGGAGGAAAGGTATTCTCCGAGTCATTATCGAGTCTGGTGGCTTTAGCGAGTTCTCCGATGAGGGTCGCCACTTGGAGCAACAACTCCTCGCCACAGCACGCAAATGGAATATACGCTTCGTCGGACCGAACTGCATTAGTGTCGTAAACCTTGAAACCGGCGTTTGCCTACCCTTCGCCCCTATTCCTCCAGACATTATGCGCCTTGGTCCTGCCTCGGTTGTATCTCAGAGCGGTGGGGTTTCCCTCACCTACATGGGCCAACTCAGTTCAGCGGGAGTAGGAGTTAACAAAGCGATCAGCATTGGCAACAAGGCTGACTTGGATGAGACGGACTACCTGAACTACCTACTGGCTGACGATGGAACGGAGATGATTTGCTTATATCTAGAATCGATCAGTGATGGACAGCAGTTGATGGAACTAGCTCGATTTTCCTCCAAGCCAATCATCATCCACAAGGCCAACCGAGGGCAGGCCAGTCAGGCAATAGCTTTCTCACATACTGCAGCTTTAGCTGATGATGACCGAATTGTTAGCGCTGCATTTCGTCAGGCTGGGATCATACGCGCCGAAGGATTGCGGGACCTAGTGACTATCGCTCAGGGACTTACCCTCCCTCCAGTAAATGGCAGTGATCTAATGATCATCTCTCGCTCAGGCGGCCACGCTGTGGCTGCAGCTGATGCTGCCGAGCGCCATGGTTTCCGGTTACCTCCGCCCCCCGACTCGTTCATTGAGGCTGTACGGGCACACTTCCGGGCTGATGTTATCGCACTAACCAACCCCCTCGACCTTGGTGTGATCTTCGATTTCGATGTTTACGCATTGATCGTGGAACAGAGCCTGCAAGCCCTCTCGCCGGATGCAATTCTCCTAATCAACACCTACAGCCAGGGCGAGGCAGAGGGAGCTCGCCGGCTGGCTCATCGGGTTGGTGAGATCGTCAAACAAACAGGTCGTCCAATCGCCTTCTGCGTCTACTCTGCTACCGACGACATTCAGGAGATCCAGAGTGAGATCGGCATGCCTGCTTTTAGCGACATAGAAGATGCGTTGAGAGGGTTGGCTGCATCTCGAGATTGGAACCAAAGGCGAGTTATTCCAATCGAGTCGACTCCAACTTCCATAGGTACATCACCACCTGTGAGGAAAGAGCTTTCACTCATTGGGGGCATGCTCACTTCGGATCTGGCGTTGACTCTCTGCCAGACCTACGGCATCCCCATTGCTCCTTGGGATGTCGTCCATGACCCTGATGACGCCGTACGAGCGGCCCAACGGCTGGGGCTGCCAGTTGCGCTCAAAGTTCTGTCCTCCAATATTATCCACAAGACAGATGCGGGTGGGATTGCATTGGGACTAGATAAGCCGTCAGCCGTTAAACGCGAGGCCAAAGCAATGTTGTCCCGAGTAGCAGTGCACTCATCGATCGAACAACCAGCTTCGCTCATGGTCCAGCAGATGGTTCAGAGTGGCGTCGAGGTGATCCTGGGAGGTAAGCAAGATCCCACTTTTGGACCCGTGGTGATGTTCGGCCTTGGTGGTATTCATGTGGAAATCTTCGACGATGTCGCTTTCCGTGTGGCTCCTTTAGACCGGGTAGATGCCCTGACGATGATCGATGAAGTGCGTGGGTCGCGCCTATTGGAAGGTTTTCGCGGGGAGGCACCCGTAAACCGGGAGGCGTTGGTCCAGGCACTGCTCTCCCTTTCACAACTACTATTAGAGAACCCCCGCATCTCTGAAATGGACATCAATCCTTTGATCCTTACGGAGGATGGAGCAATTGCGGTTGATGCCCGTGTTATGGTTAGAGAAATTGATCCTGAAGATTGAATTTCCGCTGCTCGATCGATACCTCTCCTTTACTTATATATTTCACCAATAACTGTTGCCTTTCATATAAATCATGATTGACTCCACTGAAAAAAGGCCAACCGAGAGCTGAGGACCGGTATATGTGGGGCTGCGTCCGCACCCCCACAAATACCCCTCCCCACTCCTCGAGGGTAGTTTTTTTCAGCGCACTCATGATTACCATGTAGAATTAATGAGCATCCATGACGGCAACCCGGCGTCGCCCAGAGTAACCTCCTTACCGCTGCTTCCTCTCGGACCTGACGGGATTCGAAGGTCTCCACTGCGCCGGACCCAATTGGACGCTCAACCTGAGGATCCCCCCTTACCAGTCGGCTATCAATACGATTAGAAGCAAACGACACCGCGATCGCGGTGTCAACAGGCGGAGAGGGTGGGATTCGAACCCACGGAGCCTTGCGGCTCACGCGCTCTCCAGGCGCGCGCGTTAGGCCAGACTACGCAACCTCTCCATGAAGGGCTTAGGTAGTATTATCCCCACTTGCGCAGGCCATTATATCACGCACTAATTAGGGTTCAGGCAATGGCAACACCCAGAGATTACGATCCTCCACAGAGAGGAACACAATCTGAGTGCCATCCGGAGAGGGTTGCCAATCATTATTGGCGATGGGTAGCGATGTTATGGTAGGATCGGTCAGTTTCCATGTTTCAGCGCTGAAGACGTCTATCTGCCATAACGACGGACCTGGATCCTCTAGGTCCAATGGGATCACCAGCAGAACCCCCTCCCGCCGCCAGCGATAGGCGCCATACATCTCGATTTTCCTGGACATCGAGCCATCCGTTCGCATCACCCAAAGTCCGTTTAGCTCCTCGTTCAAATTGAAAGCAACAGTGAAAGCCAGCCAATCCCCTTCTGGGGACAACAAAGGACTGCGCGGATGCTCTATCTCCATCAGTAGACGACCTGCACCATTCTCCACTGAGATTTGCCAGATACCAGCCGGCCCATAAGGGGCCAACCGACCCGTCACGATTATCTCCTCCTCATTCCGCATCCATCCCACAAATTGACCACCGTTTACAGTTACAACCTCACGCGCTTGTGTGCCGTTAAAATTCGCAAGCCAGATTGCTCGCTGCCGCAGGTCAGGGAAATTGATCCCGCGCGACATCACCTCCCATTCAACCGTTTGACCACTGGGAGAGAATCGGATCGTTCGACCTTGATTAGGGATCTCCCAACATGTTCCATCAGCCCAGCGTTCAACCAGTGTCTGGCCATCCTGGCGATAGGCTACCTGTGACCAATCTCTGGAATAGACCCCCACCCGCTCAACGACCAGGGTGATTTCTCCCCCATTGGCCGGCACTGCGTAGAGTCCAGCAGGTTCATTAGGTCCTGGGCGATCGAGAAAAGGAACCCAATTTGAATCTGGCGACCAGGAGGGGTAAGGACAGCATCCTCCACTAGTAAGGCGTGTCGCCTCTAGCGTCGCAATAGGCGTTGGTGTTGCGGTTGGAGCAGGCGTTTTCGTAGGTGTTACTGAGATCAGATCCAGGAAGGTCGCTCGCATGTGCACTGGTTGTATCGGTGCAGCGAAAGCGACCCCGCTAACGATCACGGCTACACCAAATGTGACCATAGTGACCACAAGCATGAAAATCGATAGAATCCGCATTTTATGGTTCTCACCAATCAGGGGGCCATGGTTGGTCATAATTATTGAGTAATGGGTATCCAAAACGAACTTCGGGTTGATCGAGAAGACCCTGCCAGCGACGAGGGTCGTCCATATCCTGCTCAAAGTAATGTGGATAGCCTCCTATGAGTGCAATACGCTCCCAATCGGCGTCGATTAATGTCAGAGGATTGTATGCGATACGGTGGTCGGGGGCATCACGTATTTCAAGATGTAAGTGGGGCCGGGAAGAACAAGTTAGATCCGGGTCGCCTACTAAGGCTACCACTTCGCCAGCGTGTACTTCCTGTCCGACTTTCAGGTGCGATCTAACAAGTAGATGACCATAAAATGAGGCGTAACCATTCGGGTGATTGATCATCAGATTGTGTGGACCCGCGCCGTGCCAGCTGTCAATACTCTGAATAACGCCATCGCCTATAGCGCGTACAGGCGTGCCACAGGGGGCGGCAAAATCGACGCCGAAGTGAAGTCCTTGGCCAGCCCAATAGACCGAGCGTCGGAAGCGATAAGCGAATGCCGTATTACCAAAGGGTTGGAGAAACAGCCACGTATTCGGACCTGGAGGTCCGGCGATGGGCAGGATGAATGGCGCTTTTTCCTCCCGAACCGGCATGGCGCCCGCGGTGCTGGGAGGGGGCAGTCCGATCAGCCACAGCGCGACGGCTCCAAACAGCAACCAACGTCGTATATTAATATTAAATATATTTTCTCGGGTGAAAATCCGCTTACCCACTCGACACCCCTAATTCCACTGGCCCTCTGGGTGGGAACATCTCCTCCAATATTTCTGGTGCGTAAATCGCAACCATCTCGGAGGAAAGTCCATTCGCCTTACAAATTTCCGCATATAGGTCCGCGCTGAGTCGTTTTCTACGCTGTTGGGTTCCGACGTCCAACGCCCACAAGCCAAAACGCTGCGTCCAACCCCGCTCCCACTCAAAGTTATCCACCAGCGACCAATGGAAGTAGCCCCGCACCCCCCAATTGAAATTCACTGCTCGCCATACCTGCCGTATGTGGGCAGCCAAATAGCGCGGTCGTATTGCACTTTCAGCATCTTCGACGCCATTTTCAGTGATATAGATCGGGAGATTGAAGCGGTGCGCCCAACAAAGGGCCTCCCACATCCCCGCGGGTTCATTGGCGATATAGCCGGTAGGGCTGAGATCAGCACCTTCAGGGTAGACACCCCTTTGGAAAGCATTCAAAGGGCGAAGGGGATTAAAAGCACATTGTTCAACTGTGTAGTAATTCAATCCGAAATAATCCTGTGTCCCCACCGCTTGCGCTACCTGACCCTTCCAAAACGGCGTGCGGATCCGGCCATCGATGACAGCACGGGGAAAGATATTATTAAAATTCTCCGATTTAAATCTCGCCAACCATCGGTCGAGTGAGTTTCGGGGATTGGCTGGGCGAAAACCATGGTAATGATGCGCAAGTCCAACCAAGCTATCAGGTTGGATCTCATGGATAGCATGGTAAGCTGCTGCATGAGCTAAGACCATGTGCTTGATAACCAGCGGCAGCGACTTCAGATCCTTCATGCCGGGAGGAAAGCTGCCTTCCAAGTAGGCTAAGAAGGAATACACATTCGGTTCATTAATCGTCACCCACAAACCAACTAAATCGTGAAGCGCATTTACGACCTTTCGCACATAGCGCTCAAAGATAACCACAATTTGCGGGTTTAACCACCCCCCCTGCTCAGCCACCCACTGGGGATTGGTGAAATGATGCAAGGTAACCATAGGCATCAACCCGCAGTCCAACGCCCCTTTAATTATCTGACGATAATAGTCCAAAGCTGAGTCATCCCAAACTGCTGGGCTAGGCTCCACCCGGCTCCATTCAATCGAAAGTCGATGTGCGTTCTGTCCCCCCTCAGCGGCTCGATCGAGATCTTCCTGCCAGCGCCCACCCCACCAATCGCAGGCCTTACCCGATTTGTGATCCTGTAGGATACGTCCATGCTCCTGTTCCCAAATCCACCAGTCATTGTTGGTGTTATCGCCCTCCACTTGGTGGGAAGAAGTCGCGGTTCCCCATAAAAAACCGTGGGGAAAAGTATGGGTCGCGCGTATCATCTGAACTTCACCATCCCCTTATCCACTTCCAATCTCATGCAAGAGATGTGCCTTAGCCTAGCACATGGGAAAATTGTAACCAGATGTGCTCTGACTGCCAAGCATATACCAAGTATATAATTCTACTGAAAAAAGTAGTCGCCAGCGGGAAAAAGAGGGTATATGTGGGTCAGGGGATAACCTGAGCTTCAGCCAAAATCTCAATACGATCGATAATCGGTCCGAGGCTGAAGACGGTTAAATCGAAAGCCGCACTGCCTCCTGGCTCAAGCGCAGTTTCAGCCTCCCATTTGCTATAACCCACAACCTCTTGGGTAGCATCCAAAGCAAGCAGAAGTACATTGATCCTCGCAGTAGATCCCTGGAATGTCACTGGCAGCGCCGCTTCACCTTGTACACGCCACCGGCGTCCATCTGACCCGCGCTCACTAATTGCCTTCTCTACCACCAGGTCTGCATAACCGGCAACTTCTTCCCCCGCCTGGACCGCACTAAGCTGAGTCGCGATCGCGTTGACATGATCAGATGGTGGATCAAGAAAGAAGGCAGCTAGCGGGATCAGACTACCCTTTGGAACGAGATCCAGTGGGCTGTAAGCTGGCTCATGCGCCAAAGGCTGACCGGTTATATTAACCAGGGTCACTAGCACTGAAAGGCCTCTAATATCTGCGGAAGTCATGTTGCGAGCGGTTGTAAGGCACCACATGCTTCCAGAGGGAATAGGGTAACAACGAACAGGTGAGAGATCAATAGGCACCGGAGTCGGTGTCATGAGCAAAGCCCCAACCGATTCGTCCCCTGGACCGGGGATGATCACCTCCTGACCAATGCTTAGTAGGCGCGGATTAATACTGGTATTAATCACCAGGAGATCATCCAGGCTGACCCCATAGCGAATGGCGATACCAAGCAGTGTATCGCCGCTCACCACTATATGGACAAGTGGAGTCGCCGTTGGCCCAAGCGGAGGTAGAGTTGGAATAGTTGGCGGTGTTGATTGAACCGTGGGGGACAATGTTATTGTGTAATAAGGCCTCAGCGTTTGCGTCGGTTGCGGGGTATATTCAATGGGTGAACCAGCGCAAGCAACTAGCAGCGGAAGGGTGCAAACCAGGAATATAATTCTCCTCAAGACAACCACAGCATGCTAATTATACCAACGTGAGTACCGTTGTGCGATCAGTTACGCTATGCTAGACTTCGAGCGGCAAAAAAGGGGTATTTTGTGACCACGCCATCAAAAACCATGCTCACCGAGGCCATAGCTGCTGCCCGAGCGGGGGACCGATCCAGGGCTCGAGACCTACTTTCGCGTCTGTTGCGTGCTGATTCGTCCAACGCCGAGTATTGGGTATGGATGAGCGCGGTGGTTGAGTCTAAGCGTGAACGGATTTATTGCCTCGAATCAGCCATCAAGTTAGATCCGACAAACCGGGCTGCCATGCGAGGGTTAGTTATTCTAGGCGCTCGCACACCAGAGGAAGCTGAAATTGCATCTGCTGTTCGAATTCCACGTCGGCAGGTGGCGGCGATCGCCACCGGTCCATCTGTCGGGCGTGGCATCCAGATCCCTTGGAAATGGGTAGGCTCGGGTGCGCTTGGCTTGGTTGCTATCGCAACTATCTGGGGTTTGGCACGGGTCGTCGGACCCTGGCTAGGAGCACTAGCGGAAAGGCAAGCTTACAGACCCGCATCTACCCTGCCACCCGTCAGTCCAACCGCTACAACCACTCCCTTGCCTGGAACACCCACCGCCACGCCCATCCCCGCCGCCACCCGGGTAATGCGCACTCCCATCCCGACCGAACTCGCTGGTACACCGCTTTCACTACTGGTGTCAGCTACCTCTACTCCCACCCTGGTCTTGGGAGTAACACCCCATGTGTACGGAGCTTATGACTCTGGCATAAAGGCTCTTATTCGAGGCGACTACGAGCTTGCATTGCAGTACATGACCCAAGTGACCGATGCCGACCCCGATCTTCCCGATGCTCACTACTTCCGAGGTGAAGCCCATCGGCTAATGGGTGACATCGGTGAGGCGATAAAGGCTTATGACCAATCGGTAAATACGGACCCTGATTTTGCACCCGCGTATCTCGGGCGAGGGCGCGCTCTACTGTTGCGTAATACCGACGCAGCTCTAAATGACCTCAACCGTGCATTAAGACTAGATCCCTCTATGACCGAGGCCTACCTGGAGTTGGGAACATACTACGCCTCAAACAAGCTGTGGTTAAAATTATCGACCACGATGGAAGCTGCCATTGAGGTTGGTGTGACGACCCCGATGATTTTCATCCGTCTGAGTGAAGCTCAAATCATCCTGGACAAGCCCCATGAAGCATTAGAGAATGCCCTTGAAGGCAGCGCCAACGACCCGACCTTACTTCCGGGATACTTGGCTGTGGGTCGTGCTTACGTGGCGGTCGGAGTGGATACCTTCGAGCCTGACTACTTCTCCGCCGCCTTGTGGCCCCTTAAGACCTACCTCATCTACACACCCGAAGATCACCGCGGTTTAGCTTACCTCGGTCGAGCCCAGGTGAACCTAGGTCAGTATGAAGAAGCGATGACGCTTCTAAACTACGCCATAGAACTACAGGATCGTTACGCCCCCGCTTACTTGGCACGCGGCATTCTCAACGCCGAAATTGGTGAGTACGAGGTCGCAATTGATGATTTGACCCTGGCCCGTCGTTACAGTCCGGCGACATTTGACCGCTTGTTTTCAACTGGTCGAGCATACTTTCTAATAGGTGACTTTAATTTAACAGGTGACTTTAATGACGCCCTTGATTTCATCAACCCAGCGATTGCGGTCGCCAACGAGGAGACCGATTTTTCCATCAGGGGGACAAAACTCGCAGAATGTTATGCGTTACGAGCCCAAGTATACGAGAGCATCAACCGGCTTGATGATGCGATCCGTGAATGGAAATGGGTCCTGAGTTTAGAGAATGTCCGACCCGAGACACGCGTTATGGCTGAGACGCGTGTTGCAGAATTAACTGGCCAAGGCCCAACACGTACGCCGACGGCCAGCCCTTCAGACACCCCAACACCAACTCCTTCAGCCACAGCAACGCTTCCCTCCCCAACCGCTACGTTAACTAAGACCTCGACCACAACACCGAGCAAGACACCCACGCCTTAGACAAACGGTCAAGGGTGAACACAATCATGCAGGTACATGGAGACCAATACAACCGACACGGAAGATGATGAGGAAAGAAAATCCCCCTAACTGGTCGCGCCACCTTTGGTGGATCCTGGCTTTAGCTGGGATGATCACCCTTATCCTCTGGCTTCGTCCTTCAGCAGGTTTCCAATTTAATTGGATGACGATACTTCTCGGCGCGACGCTAATCGCGTTCTTGGTAAACTTTCCTATCCCTGTTGCAGAGACAAAAGCCAGCCTAGCGCATGCTATCAGTCTGCCGTTAGGTATAGCGCTCGGCCCTGGAACAGCCGGCTTGGCTTTGCTGATCGGCATGTTGTTCGGCGAGCTAATTCATGTTCTTTGGCAAAGACGGGTAGCAGATCCACCTCTGGGTATTTTGTTGCAAATTAAAACTGGAGCTTCTTCGTTCAGCCGTCAGATTTTAAGCTTATCCGGCGCTATGGCGGTTTACCTCCTCCTTGGTGGCCGCTTTCTCATCGATTCGAAGAGCTTACCCCTTACATTGCCGGCACTTGGCCTTGTCTTATCATTTAGTGCTTTATTCCTCGCCCTCCACTGGCTCGACCGTCGCGCTCTATCCATAAACAGAATCGACCGACGTGAGCACTTCATATTGGTATTGGTGGCTCTTGTCCCGATTCCCTTTGCCATCCTCAGCGCTGCCACCTACGCTTTCCTGCAAGAAGTAACCCTTGTGATTTATGGTGTCATAATAGCAACTGTATCACCGATTGTGCGCAATCTGACGGTCGCTGAGCGCGACCTCAAGAGACGTGTCCAGGAGCTCTCAACCATCAGTCGAGTCAGCCAGGCAATGCCCACAAGTTTGGATTTGGAGGCTCTACTGAGAACGATTTATTCTCAAGTCACAGATCTGCTCCAGCTCAACAACTTCTATATCGCACTCCACAATCCTGATGATGACTTAATCTCCTACCCTCTAGCAGTGATAAATGGCACCCAGCAGGATTGGTCTAGTAGGCTAATTGCTGACTGCCTGTCTGATCGTGTTATTCGTACTGGCGAACCCATCCTCATACCGCGTGAAGCTCTACGGGTCTTGAGTGAAGTGGATTTGGCTCTTAAGCACACCCCCCCACAAGCTTGGTTAGGAGTACCTCTTCTAGCTTCAAATCGCACCATTGGTTGTCTGATTGTCTTTCACACTAACCCAAGTGGAATATTGACCCAAAAGGACCTTGATGTCATAGCGACTCTAGCCGGACAAGCAGCCGTCGCGATCGAAAATGCCATGCTCTACGAGCAAACAAGAAACCGAGCCCAAGCGTTAACCCTGCTCAACGAAATCACCGCTTCCATGAGCTCGACCCTTGACCCGGAAAGAGCACTGGAATTGGTTTGCTTATCGATGATCCGTGTCGGTGGTGGGCAAAAGTCCGCCATATTCCTCTTCGATAGGGATTTTAGACACATGTTTCTCGCCCGAGCGATTAACCTTTCCGCCGAGTTCACACAAGCATGGAAGACCATTCCTCAGGAGGATCGGGAACGAATCCAGGCGTACCACAGCGAGACACCAGTCCTTGTACCAGACGTGTCTATATCTAAACTATCTCAACCTATCATTGAGCAGATGCATGCAGAGGGGATATACGCATTTGCAGACTTCCCGCTTATCACTCCCTCCGGTACGATTGGTCAACTATCGGTTTACTTCTCAGAGCCTCAGCGTTTCCGGACTGATCAGGTTGATATGTTGAAGACCTTCGCTGCACAAGCCGCACTCGCTGTCGCTAACTCCCGTGCCCACGCTGAAACCGATCAAGCTCTACGCCGTAGAGTAGACCAACTCGCCGCCTTGGATGCTGTTGGGCGCGAAATGACTGCAATGCTAAACACGGACGAACTTTTCGAGGTCATTCTTACTCACGCGCTGAACGTACCTAAGACAACAACTGGCCACCTTTCGATTTATGAACCTGAATCTGAGGGTTTACGCATCGTCGCCCATCGAGGCTACCCCACTGACTCTCCGGTCATTGATCCGGACAAGATCCACCCCACAAATCTGGGCATGCTCGGACGGGTATACCAATCTGCGGAGATCTGCAACGTGCCAGAGGTCCTTCAGGATCCTGATTACACAGATTGGAGTGGCGGCGTCACACGAAGCCTGCTAGCCATACCAATCATTCGCCAGGGACGTGTACTAGGAGTCATCACTGTCGAGGCATCCACCCCGGGGGATTTCACCGAAGATCATGAGTATCTCTTGGCTCAGATTGCACAGCAAGCTGCTGTGGCGTTAACTAACGCTACGCTTTATCAGCAGATCGAGACCCACTTCCGCGAGCAGTCTTTGCTCTACCAGGCCAGCACCCAGATTGCCGCCAGTTATGAAAGTGAGGCCGTGGCATTGGCTGTAGTTGACAGCATAGCCGTCGCTCTCTCGGCCGACGGCGCTCACATCTCTCGATGGGACCCTGTAAACCGTACGTTGATTTCACAGGCAGCTATCCAAGACGGGAAACCAATAAACGGACCCTCTCATGCAACGATAACCATAAATGACGTCCCGGCCCTTGCCACCTGCCTTGAGGAGCGCAAGACGCTTCAATGGAGTCTGAAAGATGCCCCCAGTGCAGCCGACCACCGCTACTTGGCCGAATTTCGACAAGCCGGTGCTCTGTTAGCTGTTCCACTCATTGTGGGCGATCAGACTCTGGGTCTGATAGAGGTTTTTAATTATGCGGAGCGATCTTTTAATGAGAATGCAATTCGTAGCGCACAAACCATTGCCATCCAGGCAGCCATTGCACTCGAAAATACTGACCTATTCCGTCGCATCCGGGAGAGCCAAACCCTATTGATGGCTGTTCTCAACTCCACTCAGGAAGGCATGTTGATGGTCGATACCCAAGGTAAAATCGTCCTTGCCAACCATCAACTCGAGAAGCTTACCAGACTTTCTGTCGACGAGCTTATTGGCAGCAACCTCTCCGAGGAGAAGTTGCATATGGCGGGCCACCTCGGTTATCAATCAGACGAATTGGCGAATATCCTAACCACCTTACGAAGTAGGCAACCCCTACAATGGGGTATTTCCACATTTGAGGTCGAGCATCCTAGTCGTCGTACTTTTCAGCGCTCAGAAGCTCCAGTACATGACGCTAGCGATCAATTGATAGGTTGGCTGGTGGTCTTGCGCGATATTTCCGAAGAACGCGAGCTTAGCCAGACACGAGAACAACTCACAGAAATGATCGTTCACGATTTGCGTAGCCCATTGACAACTATCCTTGGGAGCCTCAAGTTGCTTGAAAAGGCACAAACCGGTGATGAAGTGTCACCGGTAGTCAAGCAGGCGCTATCGATTTCCAGCCGCAGCGTTCAGCAAATGCTTGGCCTGGTGAACTCCCTGCTCGATATAGCCAAGCTAGAATCAGGCGAGTTGACCCTTTCGCTACAATCCCTGTCCTTGGATGTATTGTGTGAAGAATTGGTTGAAGCCTACGTTCATGAGGCCAACGAGGGCGGGATCATTCTCAACCTAAACCTGGTTGATGGATTACCTAAGATCACTGCAGATGAGGAAAAACTTCGACGTGTACTAGCTAATTTGCTCGACAACGCGCTGAAGTTCACCCCCGCGGGTGGGCGTGTCGACCTTGATGTTGAAAGTGAGGGGGAAGAGGTGATCATCACCGTTGCCGATACCGGTCCTGGAGTGCCTGAGGAGTTTCGCGAGCGGATCTTCAAACGGTTCGACCAAGTGCCCGGCATCGCAGGCCGACGCCGCGGAACAGGATTAGGTCTTGCTTTCTCCAAATTAGCGGTTGCTGCTATTGGGGGAAGGATATGGGTAGAAGACAATCCTGGTGGTGGGAGTGCTTTTCGCATCCGGCTCCCATTGCATCCATAATAGCCGCACCCTTTAGGGTGCGTAACGCAGGCTGAAGCCTGCGGGTATATCGCCTGCTTGTTCTGCAACCAACGGCCAGAAGAGGTCCAACTTACGTCGTGCCAGGCCATCTACAGTTAGAACTGTAACCTGCCCTCCGGCGACCAGATCCGGTTGATACACGGCCACATAGCAGGGGCTAGCCAGTGTCCTTTGGGGTGTCAAGACCAGGATCGATTCAGCCCTGACATCGCTGGCGATCAAGTGGAGGGTGCAGGCGATGCCGGTGGTGGTTTTGCCTGTTCCGGCCGGCCCTTCAAAGAATGTCGTAAAGGAATCCTATCCCGTCAGCAGCATGTTGAAACTATCTATAGAAGATGGCTCCTCGCTGTTTCATGTGGGTAAGTTGAACTTAAGCTGTCCAGCGATGAGATAGGCCATGGTAATGAGATTACGGTTGGTTCGGTATCCGCGTGCACGTGCTTTGGCAGCCTGGATTAGACTGTTGAACCCCTCCAGCAATCCAATGGTGATCACGCTGTCGAACCAATTGAGGACCCCTTCCCAATGACGCTTGATGGTCTTTGCGGCCTGAATAATGGGTTCCAGACGACTGTGAGTGGCCCAGAAATACCAGCGCTTCAGGAAGGCTTCCCCAGCCTTACGGTCGGGTCGTTTAAAGAGTTCTTGAAAGGTCAGGCGGATCTGATATGCTCTGGCTGTCTTCAAGTTGTGGCCTGTCAAGGAGTCCATCTTTCGACGCTGCTTAGCGGTCAGATTGTTGGGGTTCTTGAGCCACAGGTAGCGCGTTTTCTTCAGCACGTCTGTGGTAGTGGCCTCCTGCCGCCGGACTTCGTCCACCGCCTGGTTCATGATCTTCATGATATGAAATCGATCGAAGGTGATCTCCGCATTGGGAAAGGAAGCATTCACGCCTTTGATATATGCGGGCCACATATCACAGCAGACCTGGCGGACCTGATCGGGGTCGCACCCGTGGGCACGCAGGTCGAGTGCGAAGGCACTGACGGTATCTTGATCGCGCCCTTCTGCCCCATACAGGAGACGTTTCATGTCCAAATCGAAGAAGAGACTGATGTAATTATGTCCCCTGCGGCTGGCTGTTTCATCCATGCCGACACGGCGCACTTCAGAGAAATCGGCCTCCCTGCGGGCTTCTTCAACATGATGGTGGAGCACGCGCCAGATGCGGGTATCGTGCTCGCCAACTATGGCTGCAATGGCCGCCACGGGCATCTCGCGAGCCATGATCATGATGAGCGCTTCGAACAGCGCCGTGAAGCCGCTGCGGGAGCGTGTCCAGGGCAATTCCACGGTCTTGATACCGCACCCCTGGGGACACTCAACTCGTGGAACTCGGGCATGCAGATAGGTCTCATGCTGAAAGAAGTTCAGATGACGCCATGTTCGTTCCTGTGTATCGTATGCTTTGGCGCCTCCTGCTCCACAGTCCGGGCAGGAGAATGTGCTGCCGGGTTCGAAATCGATGGTGATATCCAGACGTTTCTCTTCAACAGAGAAACGATCTTCGGTGACCTTCCATGGAGCTGTTAGACCGAGCGCTGCTTCCAATGTGGATTGATTCACGATTGCTGCCTCCGCGGCGAAAGTATGGGAACTTATCTTGATTCTAACCGAACTCAAAAGCTACTTAATTCAGTTTACCCATACTAAACAGCGAGGAACCTAGAAGATAAGCTTCCACACCTATATATGGTGTATGATAGATAGAACATACGATTGCCGAAGTGCTCGAACATGGGGAATGATCGACCCGTAATGGCGGCATTTATTGCTTAAATAATTAGGCATCGAGTATGACCCGAATCCGCGTTGACCCAGCCAATCTCCGCCAGGCTGCTCAGCAGTTGAACGGCATCGCTGATCGCCTACGTGCCTTGGGGAGCGAAGCCTACCAGATCACGCTAGACGCCCCGAGCTACGAAGGACAGTTCGGGCCCAAGGCCCGGGCTATGGGCATGGAGGCTGAGGCCCGACTTAGGGCGCAGGCAGACCGCTTTACCGCCCTAAGCGAGGAACTGGAATCAAAGGCCGCCGCCTTCGAAGCGGTCGATCAGGAAACGCAGGCGTCGTTCAACCGCCTCACACAGCTCTTACGGGGTTGGATAGAGCAGGCGAAACCTATTCTTACTCCCTATACCCAAATCGCGCTGTTTCCCTGGCAAAAGGTTGAGCGACATCTGCGTTTGGGTTACCTGATTGAAGAACCGGGAGACGAGAATGGCGAAGGA
>JAUWHR010000008.1 GCA_030605795.1 Anaerolineae bacterium
CCAGGCGTTAATCACGAAACCCACATCCCCAAAACCATCCCCCCAGCGATTATCGCCATCAGAACCCAGGTTACCCACCCTAGGCCGGCGGAGACGGTGGCATAGAGCAGCAGAGGCGGCAGCAGGATCAAACATAAAGCAACCAACTGCAGCCAGAATCTGCGCTTTTCCCGATCGTCCCAGCGCTCGCTCATCCCGACACCACCTTCATGACTCCCCAAACGATTAACCCGACCCCAACGATGAGGATGCCAATATATGGTAGCAGCGAACGAAGGATCGTCCCTTCCTCACCCGCCATGCCAGCAGTGCTGGCGCCAACCACAATCTTGGTTGGGGCAATGACCGAACCGATAGCCCCACCAGTGGTCTGGGCAGCGAGGATCAGCGGAAGGCTGTAGCCAAGCAATTCTGCAGTTCTCTGTTGCAGCATGGCGAATATCACGTTGGAATTCGTGTTCGACCCGGTCATAAAAGCACCCAAGGCGCCGATCCATGGCGACGCCAGCGGGTATAACGCCCCGACCGCCTGCGCCAGCCCTCGCGCTAAAATATCGGTCATCCCCCCGTGGGACATCACAACCGCCATGGCAACCACAGAAGCGATGCCAAGGCTGGAGGACATCACCCGCCGGATCGTCCCACTCAAGATCCGCCGCGCGACGCCAGGCCGGTATAGCCCGGCCCGGCTGTAGATCAGGTAAGCAGTCAGCGAGGCGTAACCCAAAACAGCGCCCGCGTGGCGCAAGAGCGGTATCACCCGCCCATAGCCGGCAGGAGTGACATAACCTAGAGTAGTACTCATCTCGGGGAAGGGCACCTTGATTACAATTTGTCCAAGGAATGCCCTCACTGAAGGTACGAGTTGAATCAGCAAGGTAATGGCGATGAGAGCGAGGTAGCCCGAGAGGGCGATGAACACCGACCGCCCATTTAACTTACCGCCCTCTCCCTTCAAACGCTCACCGCGATACCAAGGGGTGATGAGGATCCCCATCGCCAGCCCAGCCATCCCACCGCCAAACCCCCCAATATTCCACAGACCGCGCGTCGCTAACCCATACTGTACCGAGCCCATCACCACACCGAGCATAAGCACCGGCAAAGCCAAACGGCGAACAGCACTCCAGCCATCAGCGGCGTGGGCTACCATGAATCCGCAGCCGAACCCTGCTAATCCAAGCAAAGCGGCCGACGCCGGAGCTAACATCTCTCCCGGCAGACCGGTGGCAGCCATCAAGGCTTGAAAAGAAGACGCCAGGGAACCAAAGGTAACCGCCCAGGCATGGCCGATAGAGGGAATGAGCACCGCAACCAACGGAGAAAAACCTAAGCCAATCAGCAAGGGAGCGGTGACAGCCACCGGCACGCCGAACCCCCCAACTCCTTGCAGGAAGGAAGCAAAGGCCCAGCCGATCAACAGCGCCTGCATCCCGCGATCGGCTGTCAGGCGTGGTAGAGCCTGCCCAATAATCCGTATCGCTCCTGCCTCATCGGCCACCCGATAAAGCAGGAAAGCAGCCCACACGATCAACAGGACATCAAGGGTGAGCAGCAAAGCCTTGACTTGTACCAGAGCTAACAGGTCTACACCGGCGCCGAAATGCAAGGCGGCGATAACAACGGCCGCCATCCAACCAGCCGGACCGGCTTTGGCCGCCCCCCATCGGAAGCGCACCATTAGGATCAGGATGAGCAGGATAGGCGTAAAGGCTAAAATCCAGTCGATCAACATGGGATTTCCGGTCGATTCAAACGCGGCGGATTATAGCATGAGGATGGAAGGAGGTATATAAGATGTCTTGATGAAGCAGAACCCCTCTGGTACTGAGGGACCACTCAGCGTATGGATTCCGTCGGTTAGGCGTCAGATTAGAGACTGGTTTAGCTACACGAAATCCGATATAGTATTAGCAGAAGGGCAGAAACTCTTCTTCTCCTCCTTTGAAGAGAGCCGGGGTCGGCGTCCCCGGCTCTCAATGATTCACCTTGATTAAACCCTCACTTCAAATGTAACTTGGCTAAATCCTGGTGGCAATGCTGGTGTATCCGAGAACTGGGCACATCTATGGTGCCGGCAGTTCTAGATCCATAACCGGAATGCTCATCAGGTTCAGGTGTACCGGACGACCCAGGGCCTCAGTTAAGCGGTCGCGCGCGGTCTCTGCAAGCGCCGCGGATACGGGGTGACGGGCGTAAACCGTAACCGATACATCAACCTGGTCGTCCTGAACTTCGAATACGAAGCCCGCGATCTCGAAATCAGGAGTCGCCCCAAACTCGTGAGCCAACACCTGGTCAATTTTCTGATGGATTCGTGACTCCTGGACTGAGCGAACGAACACCACTCCCAGCGATATCGTGATCACTGTGAATAGTACGAGTGAAATCACCAGGCCCAATCGGAGGCGAGCTTCTCGTTTGGCTCGAGCGGTAGGGCGAAAACCGAGTAGGAGCAAGGTCACCGAACCGGCCAAGGTGATGGCGATCAGGTTGGTGATTAAGAGCACGCTACCTCCCCCAGCGATACCCGGTTCACCGATAGCTAAGCCGATACCGATCACGCTCAATGGAGGCACCAGCGCCGCGGCGATGGCTACGCCAGGCAGCGCGGCGGCCACATCTTTTCGAGCCACTGCATACGCGCCGGCAACGCCGGATGCCAGGGCGACCGCCAGGTCGAACAAATTGGGGTGCATGCGAGCTGTGACCTCGTGAGTCACACCGCGCAAAGGAGAAAGAGCCGTCAGTAGGATGGATATACCGATAGCCAGGGCTATGCCTTTCAACGCCGATTCCACAGCCAGCCGCAGAAGGCGAATATCGCCTCGCACTATAGCCAGACTAAGGGCCAAGATGGGCGTGAAGAGAGGCGCGACCAACATGGCGCCGATGATTACCGCACCACTATCTTGCAAGAGCCCATAGGTAGCGATAACTGCCGATAGTCCGATCATGATGAAGTAGTCCACATCCGGTCGTGCGCCACGCCGGACCTGTTTATAGACATCTACCTGCTCCTGGCGCGAGAGCGTCGGCAGCGCCCCAAACAAAGCGTCCCACGCACGCTGTAACCAGAATCGGCGTAGACCGCGAAAGCGCTTCACCATCACTACCGGTGACGGACACGCCCGTGCCACCTGCTCAGGAATGGTTCCAAACAATACCTGGTCGATCAGACTCTCTTCCGAAGCTCCAATAAACACCAGATCGCTTTCGGCTCCCGCCTGGGTGATACCTTCTACTATGCTTTCGGCGGTGACCACGCGGCTCTCAAGAAGGACAGTATCCAATCTCGCTTGTTTTCCGTCACCCCCGGGCAAACCTGCCATTTGCTCCCCCATGGTGGCGAAAGTTTGCTGAATACGTGCCCGACCCTCGGCCAACTCATCCTGGGAGGCATCCGGATCGGCCACATAGACGGAGCTGATGGTAGCTTCACGTTCCCGAGCCAATAGTAGGGCTAAACGAGTAGCAAGAGGCGCATGTGGACCACCTGCAGTGGGGACAAGAATACGTTCGACACGCAGCGCCGCTCTCCTTGCACCATCCATTTCCTCCGTGACAGTTAGCTTTCCTTCAACTTTGGTAAGTCGGTCCGGATGAAATGCGACAACCGCCACGTCGCAGGGTGCCCGCTGTACCACAGGTTCAAGCACCCTCCCCATCCGTACACCTTGCCGCGCCGATCGGATCGACCAGGAAAGTAGAATAAGATCGCACTGCTCTTCGTCGGCCGTATCAAGGATGCCCTCAGAGACACTGCGGGCCAATCTGGTGATCGGAAAGGTCGGCACGCCACTTCCCTCCGCCACACGGGTTGACCATTGGAAAAGCGTATTGCGCTCCCGGGCAATACGTTGTCCCTCCTCAATCGCCAGAGGATCGGCAATGGGAATGACCTGTAGCGCGATCACTTCGCCATCCGTCTGACGGGCCAGTGAGGTGGCCAGATCCAGCATCAAAACCCTTTCAACCCCTGCGCTTAGCGGCACTAGGATACGCCACGCCCCCTCCGGTTTCTCATAACCAGGCTCCCGGCCAAAGACCAGCACACCTTCCTGTGCTTTCATCAGATGCACGCGCCCATAAGTCAAATAGATAACCAGTCCCAGCAGCAGCCATACACCGCCACCTAGGATCCCGGAGATTGGCAGCGCAAACAGCAAAGCTCCTCCAATGGCAAGTGCCACACTTGGGACAAGGGGATAGAAAGGCACGTTAAATGAGCGCCTCCTCTCTGGTTCAGAGCGCCGACTGTGGATAGCAGCCAAATTAATCAAAAGCACCGGCACCAGGAACAAACACGCCGAGACATCCATCAACCATCTTGTGGGAGCCCAAAGAACCAGAGGCGCGGTGAAGATAAACAATGAGCCGAAGAGTAACGGCTGCACGCGAAAAGGAGGGCGTATCTGGCGCAGCCTTTCTGGCAGAGCGCCCTGGCGGCTGAGGGCGTTCAACTGACGGGCACCGGTTTTAAAGCACCCACTGGCAGCAAACATTAAACCGATGATTGCTATGATGAATACCAACCAGCCTGGCAACAAGCTGTCTGATCCCAAAGCGTTGATCAAACCTGCGATCTCCGCATGCGAGATCTGTTCGGGAACTCTAGAAGCCACTAACTGGATCAAAACGAAGAGCAAGCCGCCGACGAGCAGGGTCGCCAGCAACCCGCGCGGTAGATGGCGTGCCGGGTCCCGAACATGTCGTCGTAAGGCTAAAATAGCCTCAATAGCTGCGTAGCTGACGGCCATTAAGGCAACGGCGTGCATGAAGTCGCTCAAAGCGACAGTTGACGAGGCGCGGACAAGCTTCAAGTCGGCACGCAGTAGGACGCCCAACAATACGATTACCAGAACAACAATTAAGATCAAAATCGCAGGCCAGGTTAAATCGCGGCCAGGCAGTAAGCGGAAGAGTTGGATCAGCAACAGCGAAATGAGCAATCCCAGCGCTAGATAGGGGGCGGCCGGCCTCAACTCGGTGAAGAGAAGGGCGAGATGGCTCGTCGTTGCCCGTAGGAACGCCGCGGTTAAGGCGACATACCCAGCCAGGATGGACCAACCGGCGAAAAAGCCACCCAGTCCACCCAGCGTCTCATGAATCAAGGTATAAGTCCCGCCTCGTTCACTGCTGCCTCCAAGGAGCTCTAGAATACTAAGTAGCGTCAGTCCCAAAAGGGCAGAAGCCAGCAAGGTAGCCGCGGCTGCTACCGGGCCAATTAGATCCAACGCGCGGCCGGGTATTAAAAACATCAAACCTAGGATTATAACCAACCCCCTCGCAGCGACCTGACCGGTCTTAATCAGTCGCTTGCCTAGGCGAAGCTCACCGAGGAAATCTTCAGTTTCGTCGTTCATAATCATCCTCATTGGAGGCTGATAGAGACGGCCTCACGCCTATCCCTGACCCGTCTATCTCCCGCTCCAGCCATTATGATCAAAATATACCAGAATTTCCATAGGTGGGTGGCTACAAGCCTACTCCGCGATGCATACCCTTTCTCGGGTTGGCGTTTCTGCATGGGTTGCTTACGGTAGACAAAGCGCATCTCGAGGCCGGAACCCTGTGCATCCTGTATAATCCAACCTCGTGAACGAAACAACCGCTGATCGCCAGATCGTCCGCGCCGCAGGCGTGGTGATGGTCGGCTTCGTGCTTTCCAGCCTGGCCGGACTAGTCAATCAGGTCTTGGTTTCACGCGCTTTCGGCACCAGCGCCGACTTAGACGCCTTCTTTGCCGCCAACCGGTTAACTGAAACCATTTTCAGCCTGATGGCGGGTGGCGCCTTGGCTTCAGCCTTCCTACCCACCTTCACCAGCTTCCTGACTCGAGACGACCGTCGCGGCGCATGGCGCCTGGCTTCGGCGATCGCCAACCTTGTCCTGTTGGTGCTAGGCCTGGTGTCCACCCTGTGTTGGCTGGCAGCGCCTTGGCTGGTGCAAAACGTGCTGGCGCCTGGGTTCGAGGATCCTGAACAGGTGAGGTTGACGGTCTCCTTGTTGCGGGTGATGCTCATCTCGCCGGTTATCTTCAGTATGAGCGGGCTATTGATGGCGGCGCTTAACGCCCACCGGCACTTTACTTTGCCCGCGCTGGCTCCAGCGTTCTATCGGATAGGCATGATTATCAGCGTATTGGTCTTCGTCCCCCGCTATGGCATCCATGGTCTGGCCTGGGGGGCTGTACTAGGCGCAGGGATGCACCTGGCGATACAACTTCCCGCTTTACGCGGAATAGGTGCACGATTTGAATTTCGACTGGGTTTCCGAGAACCCACTGTACAACATATTGGCCGGTTAATGGCGCCGCGCATTTTGGGCGCGGCGGTTGTCCAAATCAATTTCTTGGTCAACACGATCATCGCTTCGGGGCAGCCTGAAGGCAGTGTCGCTGCCATAACTTACGCCTTGCAGGTGATGATCATGCCCCAGGCGGTGATCGCTCAAGCGATCGCCATCGCCGCTCTGCCCACCTTTTCCGCTCAGGTTGCCCGCGGAAAACTAGATGAGATGCGAGCTTCTCTGGCTAACACTTTGCGTGGGGTGATCTTTCTCTCCCTCCCGGCCAGCCTGGGACTGATCTTGCTGCGCCACCCGGTGATAGTGTTGCTTCTTCAGCGAGGTGAATTTACCACCGACTCGACCGAGTTGGTGGCCTGGGCGTTGCTCTGGTACGCCGCCGGATTGATAGGCCACTCAGTGCTCGAGATCATCGTGCGTGCCTTTTACGCGATGCAAGACACCCGCACGCCGGTTATCGTGGGGGCTTTGGCGATGAGTTTAAACGTGGTCTTCAGCCTGATATTTTCCGCGTGGTTCGCAAGGATCGGCTGGGCGCCGCACGGCGGCCTGGCGCTGGCCAATTCACTCGCCACGGCGCTAGAGTGCTTTATATTGCTATGGGTGATGCGACGCCGCTTGGGAGGGCTTGACCTGCGGCGATTGCGACGCGGCCTGGCGGCCAGCGTGGCCGCTACAACCACTATGGGGGTTGCACTGTTGGCCTGGCTGACAATTTCAGAGGGTAGTTCAATGTGGCTGATCGGCGGGGTTGGGATCGCCATTGGAGCGGTGATCTACTGGCTAGCGGCGCTCGCCCTAGGCGCGCCGGAGGCACGCCAGTTGCCAGGGATACTGCGCCGGAGGGAGACGTAGAGCGTATTCCCCAGTCTGACATCCCTAAACGATAATCTGCGCAACCGCCAGCCCAAGAAACAGGCCAACTAGGGCTTCCAGCGGTGAGTGGCCTAGTACTTCCCGCAATTGCTCCTCATGTCGCAAGGGGTTGCCCTCCAGCAAGTCATGCACCAGGACATTGATCACCTCGGCGTGCAAGCCTGATTGACGCCGGATGCCTGTCGCGTCATAAATCACGACCATCGCAACAACTACCGCAAGCGCGAACATAGCCGAATCGTATCCAACCAGTAGGCCAATACCATGCGCGAGGGCGGCGACTGAAGACGAGTGAGAGGAAGGCATGCCACCGGCCCGGAGCAGTAGCACCCAATTCCACCGCCGTGTGCGGGCATACTCAATCGGCAATTTTAGCCCCTGAGCCACTACCCAGGCTACCAGGGCGGCGATCAACACGCGGTTGTCAAGCGCAGCAAGAGGATTCACCTACTCCCATCTCCCTCAAAGTCTGTCTCAACATAGCCCCCTGTTTCATTGGGAACGAGTTGCCGCAACTTGAGTTCAGACTGCTCAAGCAACTCACTGCAATGTGCGGCAAGGGCTTGTCCACGCTCAAACAACGCCAACGCCTCCTCCAATGGCAAGTCGCCAGTTCCGAGACGCTCAACAACTGTCTCGAGCTCACTAAAAGCTTGCTCGTAATTAAGCTTATCCACTACTTTTGCTCTAGACATCCTACCTCCGATTTTCTACTGTGGCTTTGGTAATTACTCTCCTCTGACGAAATACATCTAGGTCATAAAGCTCATTATAACCAGGCGCCTAAGCCCATAATTACTTACATATTTCTTCGCGACGCAACCATTCAATCGTCGCTGCGATCATATTGCAGTTCATAGACAACTACGTCATCAATAGGGCGTTACGACATTTAATCTGACCCTAAACTGTCGAATGGAGGCCTCGCTTCGGCCCCGAAGGTTCCGTCACTCACCCGCACGTTCAATTCATCGCCTGACTCAACTTGACCGATCGATCGCACGACTACACCGTCGTCAACCCGTGTCACCACAGCATAACCCCGGGCAAGAACGGCTAATGGGCCAACGGCACGCAGTGTCTGTACCAACCCGACAACGGCTGCCCGGCGTAAGGCTAAGCCGTGACGTACCGCGGCGGTGGCCCGGTACAGCGCCTCATCCACCCGCTGACGGGCGTTAGCGACTTGCGCCCTCGGGGAGGCTATGCGCAGAGCAGCCTGCTGATCCTTGAACTCCCGGCGCAGTTCCCTGAGATAGTCACGATATTTACGCTCCAGGGTGTTCCGCACCTCCGCCAACTCATCGGCTAAGTTCTCCCGATCCGGGGTCGCAACCTCGGCCGCCGCCGAGGGTGTGGGGGCACGCACATCGGCGACGAAATCAGCGATGATGACATCCGTCTCGTGACCTACACCAACGACCACCGGAGCCTGCGAGACAGCGATCGCTCGTGCCACACCCTCGTCATTGAAAGCCCACAGATCTTCAATCGAGCCGCCACCGCGAACCAGCAAGATCAGATCGGGTTGGCTGTAGGTGTTGAGCGCCTCCAGAGCGGATACGATCCCCGCCGGCGCCTGGTCCCCTTGCACCGGTGTTGGAGCCAGGATCACCTCCACCAATGGAAATCGTCGACGGAGTACATTGAGTACGTCTCGTAGAGCCGCCCCCGTGGGTGAGGTCACCACCCCAATTCGATTCGGCCAGATGGGCAACGGCCGCTTACGCTCAGGATCGAACAACCCCTCTGCCTCCAGGCGGGCTCTCAGACGCAAAAACTCCTGGAACAACTCTCCCTCGCCAGTAGGACGAATGGCGTCGGCGTAAAGTTGATATTGACCACCAGCTTCGTAGACGCTGATGTTACCGTGTACTTCGATTGCCTCACCATCGCGCGGCAAAACCTTCTGCCGTGCAACCTCTGATCGCCACATCACGCATCGCAGCAAAGCCTCCGAATCCTTGAGGGTGAAATATAGGTGGCCAGACGAGGGGCGCGAGACATTGAAAACCTCACCGGTCACCCATATGTCCTGCAGTCGGTAGTCGCTATCAAGCACCTGGCGCACGTAACGCGTCAGGTCGGAGACCGACCAAACTTGCGGCTCTAATCCGAAGATGGAAAATTGGCTCACAAATCGAAGCATACCTAACCGCCAAGCGGCTGTCAACTAGGCAGTATAATGGTCATAACCTGTTGTCGGTGCAATACAGTCAACGGTTCAATGAGAAAGATGGGAACAGGGACCGAGGATTAGGGAATAGGACGCAGCCGAGTAGGCCGCATTGTCATCAGAATTGATCATCAAGAGAGTAGAAGATGACTGAAGCTCTAGTTGTTGCAATCGGTAAGGCATTACGATCTCGGGGGTGGACCCTGGCATTGGGCGAATCTTGCACCGGCGGTCTGCTCGGCCATTGTATCACCAACGTGCCTGGTTCATCGGAGTATTTCCTGGGTGGGATCGTGGCCTACGCCTACCAGGCCAAGGAGCAGCTGCTGGGCGTGCGGCATGACACCCTTTACAAGCACGGTGCAGTAAGCCGGGAAACAGCGCTTGAAATGGCGCGCGGCGCTCGCCATGCGTTCAGCGCCGATGTGGGATTGTCGGCGACCGGCATCGCCGGCCCAGGTGGTGGACTACCGGACAAACCGGTGGGGTTAACCTGGGTGGCGGTTAGTACTCGGGGAGGAGAGTGGGGGGAGCGTCACATCTGGCAGGGCGATCGCCAGGCTAACAAGGCGGACGCGGCCAATGCCGCGCTAACCATGCTGCTGAGGATCTTGAAGCAGGAGATATGAACGAGGCCATCGCCGTCGAGGCGCGCTTTGAGGTCGACGGCACTATCCGTCCGCTGGTATTTTTTTGGCGTGGCAAGCGGTATCGTATAGAGAAAGGTAAAGTCAAGGGCGACTCAGCGAGTCGCCCTTATCTGCAAACCGTGAATGAAAAGCGGAGTTCTAACTCAAATAATCCCTCAACTGGCGCGCCCGGCGTGGGTGGCGCAGACGGCGCAACGCCTTGCCCTCGATCTGGCGAATGCGCTCACGCGTCAAGCCAAACTTCTGGCCCACCTCTTCCAAGGTATAGGGACGACCGTTATGCAGTCCGAAGCGAAGCCGTAGGATGCGGGCTTCACGCGGGTTTAGGGTGGATAACACCTCTTCAATCTTATCGCGCAGCAGGCTCTGATAAGCACTTTGGGTAGGGGTAGGGGTGGTATCATCCTCGACAAAAGCCCCTAACTCAGTGTCTTCTTCCTCCCCAACCGGGCTTTCAAGCGACAGAGGGCGCCAGGAGACACGCATCATCCATTGCACCTTACGCGCATCGACCTCCATCGCCACGCCAATTTCCTCAGGGGTTGGTCTACGCCCCAAATCCTGTTCGAGTCGGCGGGAGATCTTATACAAACGGCGGATGCGATCAGACATATGCACCGGGACACGAATGGTGCGTCCCTGATCGGCAATGGAGCGGGTAATGGTTTGGCGAATCCACCATGTGGCATAGGTGCTGAAGCGGTACCCACGGTGGTAGTCGAATTTCTCAACCGTCTTCATCAACCCCAAGTTGCCTTCTTGGATCAGGTCAAGGAACGGCACGCCACGGCCCATATACCTCTTGGCGATGCTGACCACCAAGCGGGTGTTGGCTTTGATCAGATGGTCCCGAGCTGATCGTGCATCCTGGATGTAGCCCTGGAGTTCGGACCGCTTCCCGGTCGAACAATTACCATCAAGTTTAATGAGGAGTTCTTCAGATTCCTTGCCGCGTTCAATGCGCTTGGCGAGGTCGACCTCTTGCTCGATGTTCAGTAGCGGGACACGGGCCATCTCTTTCAGATAGAGGCCCACAGTGTCATCACTCGATATGACACTGAGGTCGAACCTCTGAGGGTCATCTACTTTGCTCCTCACCCGCAGATGAGGTGGTACCTGGGAAAGGTCTTCGTAGACCTCAATGCCAACACCTCGGAAGAAGTCCTGCAGACGTTCCATCCGTTCCTCAATATCTTCCGTCTCAGGGAAAACGACCACGATGTCCTCGGTGGTGATATAGCCCTGGTAATCACCCTTTTCAAGCAGGGCGGCAAACGCTTCTCGTTTCTTCCACCTCTTCTTAGAAACACTCATCCATGCCCTCCTAACGACAGCACAAACTACTACCTGAACACGGGGGGTGGATCAATTGGAGCGCCCTCCTAACGCTCACAACTTGGGCAGCAGCGCCTTCAGCGCCGCCAACCTAGGATCAACCTCGGTATGAGGATGATCACATTCGGTCTTCTTCAAATCACTACCACATACTGGGCAAAGGCCCTCACAGTCCTGCCGACAGAGCGGTTGAATTGGGATGTCCAACAACAGATATTCACGTAGAAGTGGATTGAGATCAAGGACTCCGTCTTCAGGGATAGAAAGCAGCGGATCACTTGCCCGATCAGGTGGATAGGTGAACAGGTCATCGAGTTCGATGGTCAGTTGCTGGTCGAAGGATGTCAGACAACGCACACATACGAGGCTGGTTTGGGCTTGCAAGCGACCATGTGCATACAACCCCTGGCCAGTGCGGGTTAGATGAATAGAACCTTGCAGCCCTTTAACGTCTAGGTCATCGCCGACTCGGACGGAATCGCAGTTAAAATCAAAATTGCAGCCATCGCCGACATTCTTGTGGAGCAAGAAACCGACATTGAGCCGCAACGGATGACGGCTATTCAGGTTTGCACCGCCTGGCAATAGAGTTTCCAAAAAACCGTTCGCATTATAACATAATTAGAATCGAAGGTCAAGACATTATGCTTGTACTAAACATAATTTACTAAATCTAGACTTGAAAACCCTATATATGGGGGATAGTACATTGGTCATGCACACAAACAGGGTGTCAGTACTGTTCGAGTAGCCATAGCTATAGGAATACAAAATGGTGAGATTACTAATTGCCAGCAGCAACCCGGGCAAACTACGGGAGATTCGCGCCCTACTCGACATCCCAGGGCTGGTCGCGGTTGACCCTACTATGATCGGCATCCGATCTCAAGTGGATGAGACCGGGGATCAATACGCCGATAATGCCCACCTCAAGGCCTCTATCTCCGCCCGCGCCAGTGGGATTTGGACCCTCGCTGATGACAGCGGTCTGGAAGTAGATGTCCTCGGCGGCGCTCCCGGTCCACGCTCGGCTCGACTTGGCGGACCGGGCACCTCGGACGCCGTACGCCGCCGCTTACTGCTTGAAAAGCTTCGTCCCCACCCGCAACCATGGACAGCCCGCTTCCGATGCGTCGTCGCCCTGGCCAGCCCCGAAGGCGAGGTGGATCTCGCAGATGGAACCTGCCTAGGCGAGATTATCGCCACCGAACGTGGCTCGGCTGGGTTCGGCTATGACCCAATCTTCCTCATTCAGGGCACCGACTACACCATGGCCGAACTCAGTCTGGAGGAGAAGAATCGGCTGAGTCATCGAGCAAAGGCTATCAAGACCCTTCTGCCGACATTGAAAAATAGATTGGGTTTGGTAGGAAGGGATTGGGGCCAGGGATCAGGGAATGGGGATTAGGGATTAGGAACCAATGTTGGATGTAACTTTATCCCTAGTCCTTGATCCCATACCTCTGATCCCTGGCCCCTCTCCTTTGCGGTTCTATTGCCCAAAGGTCATCTATCTATAACAGTCGTCCAAAAAGCTCTTTACCGCCCCCGCCACCTCCTCCGGTTGCTCGAGCATCACCATATGCCCGGCGCCATCAATCGTCACCAGACGGGACCCGGGAATGGCCTCAGCTAGGAAGCGGCTATACTTAAGTGGCGTCAACTTGTCATCCACACCACAGATCACTTGCGCCGGAACTTTGATCTCCCCTAGCCGGTCCAGCACGTCGAAGCGATCGCAGGCTTGAAAGTCCCTGTGCAACACCCGGGGACGGGTCTCGGCCATGCGGGTACGGGCCAATTTAACTAATCGGGCAAGTGTCTGGGGGCTGAAATAGAAGGTGATGACCTGGTCCAGTACCAAATTAAATGTCTCAGTATTAGCGGTCAACTCCATAATCGCCGGTTGGACACGCAAACGGCCGCCTGTGGCCACCAATACTAACCCTTCCACCCGGGAAGGTAGATCTAACGCCATGGTAAGAGCGATGGCGCCGCCCATTGAATGGCCAACCAGCACTGCTCGTTCGAGACCCACGGCCTTCATCCAGTTACAAACATGCTCAACGTATCTATCAATCGTCCGCTCCCCCTCACCTGGCGAGTGACCATGTCCGGGCAGATCGAGGCCGTAGACCCATTCGCCCTCTAATCGACGTAGTTCAGGTGGCCAATCGAGTCGACTGCCGCCGGCCCCATGGACCAAGATCAACGGCGGATGCTCCTGCCCGGAACCTCCGCCGCGGTGCGCACTGTAGGATAACCCGGCTGTTTTAGCCACGTCCCTTTTCTTGCTCCTCCAACCAACGCTCAGCCATAATTGCCGCAGCACATCCCTGGCCAACCGAGGTGGCAATCTGACGATAAGTTGGGTCCTGTATCTCTCCAGCGGCGAACACGCCAGGCACGCTGGTGGCCATATGGTCATCGGTGATCAGATAGCCTCGCTCATCCATTTCCAACTGCCCTTCGAAGAGAGACGAGTTGGGGTAATGGCCAATGAAGATGAATACACCGTCCGTCGCCAACTCACTGGTCTCACCAGTCTTGACGTTGCGGACGCGCACAGCCTCCACTTTGCTATCCCCCACGATTTCTTCAACCACCGTGTCCCAGATAAAGCTGATCTTCTCGTTAGCAAAGGCGCGTTTCTTTAGCGCCTCCCCGGCGCGCAACTCATCACGTCGGTGTATAACTCTAGCCTGGTTTATAAAGCGGGTGAGGAAGAGGGTCTCTTCCATCGCGCTGTCCCCACCGCCGACCACCACCACGTCCTTCTCGCGGAAGAAGAAGCCATCGCAGGTGGCGCAGAATGACACACCGCGCCCGATCATCTCCTCCTCACCTGGGACTTCCAACCGCCTGGGCGACGCACCCGCACAGACGATGATCACCTTCGCTTCAAACGTCTCACCGTGGGTTTTCACAGTGAAAGGCGACCCATTATTGAAGTCAACCTCAGTGACTTCATCGATCATGATCCGCGCCCCAAAGGCCTCAGCTTGCTTCTGCATGAATTCGCCTAGCTCCGGACCTGTGATTCCATCAGGGAAACCGGGATAATTTTCGACCTCGTTGGTAATAGAGATCTGACCACCAAGTTGGCTGCCCGATATCACCAGCGGATTGATGACCGCGCGAGCAGTATAAAGTGCGGCCGTTAAACCAGCTGGGCCTGAGCCTATGATAATCACTTTCTCCTTCTGCATATATCCCTAACCTTCAGTTGACCGATCCAGGCTGATGCAGCCTCTCAACGCTCTCTTCCATCAGAGGTACGGTTACGGTTATACACGTCCCCTCACCCTCGGCCGCTTTGATGTGCAATTCCCCATTAACCAACTCGGTGCGTTCACGCATGTTGACCATCCCCAGACTCCCTCGTTGTTCATAGTTGGTATCAATTGCACCGACGTTGAATCCAACCCCATCATCCTCTACTTCAAGCACAAACTGATCGCCACGGCGGGTAAGACGCACCCAAATATGCTCAGCCTCAGCGTGTTTGCGGGCGTTGTTAACCGCCTCCTCGGCGATGTAGAACACCACACCCTGCTTGCCGATCTCTAACCCATCGGCCACATCCAGTTCGGCTTCAACGATCACATTCTGGCGATGCGTCCCATACATTTTCTCTGCCAGTTGATTAAGGGCTGCCACCAAACCCTTTGACTCCAAGATCAAAGGACGCAGAGTGAAGAGCATATGACGGATCTCCCGCGTTGTGCGGCGCGCTAGATCCTCCACCTTAAATAGTTCGTCAGCAGCCGCCTTCGGATCGCGTTCGATCAAACGCCGGGCGAAATTGATCGTCATGGTAATGGCCGCGATTGTTTGAGTCGGCCCGTCGTGCAGGTCGCGCGCTAGCTTCTTGCGGGTTTCATCCTGGATCTCGGTGATACGCTCCTTCTCCTGCTCTAAATTCTGATATTCCTGGGCGTTCTGCAAAGCGATTGTGATTTGCTGTGCGAAGGCTTCTAGGAGTTCCACCCGCTCGTCGCTGAAATAGCGCGGATCCGGGTGGGCAAACAGGAGTACCCCGTATGTCTCCAGGTTGGAGGCAAGGGATATACACAACGCAACATTGCAGTCCCTCAGAGCGCCCAGGCTCTGCAATTCTGGGTCGTGCGCCAAGTCGTGAGAGAGGCACGGAGCACCGGTGGTTAGAGCATCCCTAATTAACCCGCTCCCTGCGGTCAGAGAGACCCGCCAGTCGGCGTGATCCAAGCGCCGGGCAGAGGCAACATGTAGTCGATCCTCGACTAAGAGCAGTAGCGCGCTCACTAGCTTTGTATCTACCGAGCCCGAATCCGCCAGGGCACGGGCGCTTAGATCGAGCGCCAGGTCCAACACTCGTTCGAAATTTAAAGTAGCGTTAAGTTCAGCTGCTATGAGGAAGATGTTATGCGCCCACCGCCGCTCTCGCTCACTCGCCAACCTCAAGCTTATTTCTTGCCGCCGCTCGACGAACAACGCCCTTCGGCGCACCTGTTCTACGGGCAACCCAACACTTGCCGCTGCTAGCATCAATGCGCCAGTGTACATCCCAACCGGAATCAGCGCCCAAATGCCGGCTCCACTGAAGATCACACTCACCAGCGCCGCGAAAGCTAGGCTCAGACCAGTCGTTGCCAGCATGCTTGGCAACCCGTAGTTTAGACCGGCTCTCATCGGTCCGATTAACAGGGTCCACCAAAGTGGGCTTTCAATAAAACCGGAAATCCCGATTGTCGTTACTGCGAAGCCGATGTCAATGACGGCCGCGGTTCCCTCCAGCCATGTGGGGTTCCAGCCACCCCTTTGCGCAAGGCTGATGAGCAAGGTGAAAACCGCCCATCCGGTCAGGAGGTAAACCAGGCTCGTTGAGAGTATCCCGTAGAAACCAGCAACGAGCGGCACGGCGACCAGAACTAGGGCACGTGTACTGAGGTTGATCCAATCTACGGGTACCAGAGGTACCCAGATTCGAGAACGATCCATGAATTTAATAATATTCGCTTCAGCGGTAAACGCAACCAAGCCCAATTGACCGATGGAGGCAGTTCACTATCCTTGCCTGCTACGTATCAATTCCCACAGCACTCCCCGATGTGGTGCCAACACAAAAGCCAATATAAAGATAGCCGTCTCAACAAGAACGATCGCCGGTCCCGAGGCGACATTAATGTAGAACGAGAGGTACAAACCCAGGGCGGCCGAAAGAGACCCAATCCCGGCCGATAATAACATCATACTCGGCAGCCGTCGAGTGAATAAATATGCAGTGGAAGCCGGCGTCACCAACATGGCCAGCACCAAGGCGACGCCAACTGCTTGGATGGATATCACAATTACTACGGCCAGCAGCACCAGCAATATATTTTGCAGTAAAGACACCGGCAGGCGCAAGGTCGTCGCAAGTACAGGGTCAAAGGAGATCACTAGAAATTCCTTATACAACACGAAGACCGTCAAAAGCACTAGTGTCCCCAGGCCAGCCATCAGCCACAGGTCGGAATCCGAAACGCCCAACAGATCACCAAACAAGATATGGGCCAGATCAACCGCATAACTGCGTTGCATCGAGATCAACGCCACACCAAGGGCAAAAGCCCCAGCGAAGACTACACCGATGGCTGCGTCCTGCTTTATTTCTGAGCGTTTGCTGACCGCACCAATGGCCAAAGCCGCCAGCACACCGACGAGCAATGCGCCTGTGGCTAGCGGCCACCCCAAAAGGAATGCCAGCACTACCCCCGGCAAGATAATGTGGGCCAGGGCATCGCCCATGAAGGCCATCCCCCGCAGCACAACGTAGGTCCCCAGGACGGGACAGACCACCCCGACGATCAGTGAGGCCCACAATCCGCGGATCATAAAGGCGTAGCTGAAGGGTTGAGCGATCCAGTTCAGGATTTCACTCATGTTACAAATACTCCTCTTCACACTCGCAGCAGGTATCAGCGATCAATACTCCATCACCTTCGGGCAGCAGATGCACATACCCGCCATAAGCTTCAAGTAAGGATGAGCGAGTAAACACATCCTCCGGAATACCAAAGGCGATCAACCGGCGGTTGAGGAGCATCACCTGATCGAAGCGCTCAGCGGCTAAGTTGAGGTCATGCGTGGCGACCATGATCGCAACATCTTCCCGCTTCAGTTCGTCCAGAGTGGCGAAGATCGCTTCCTGGCTGGGCATGTCGAGGCCGGTTAGCGGTTCGTCGAGTAAAACGACTTCCGCCTCCTGGGCAAGCGCCTGAGCAAGGAACACCCGCTGCTGTTGTCCCCCGGACAATTCGCCGATTTGCTGATTGCCGAGATCATCAACCCCCACCCGCTCCAACGCATGATGCACGAATGCCCAGTCCCGCCTATCTGGCCGGCGGAAGAGCCCAATCTTACGAATGCGTCCCATCATCACCACTTCCTTGACAGTGACCGGGAAGCTCCAATCGACCTGGCGGCGTTGTGGCACGTAGGCGATACACACGTGCCCCCCGGGCCCGTGACCATAGACATGCACTAACCCCGCGTCGGGGCGCAGGATGCCGGCGATTACCCGAAAAAGCGTGGTCTTGCCGGCCCCGTTAGGCCCGACCACGGCTACGAGCTGCCCAGACGGAAGACTGAAAGTAATATCTCGCAACGCAAAGACACCGTTGTAACACAGGCTGACACTTTCCACCTGGATCGGCGGCGCAGAAACGTCGTGGCTAGGAGGGCGAGTCAGGAGTTGAGCCATGAGGTCACCTACTTTAATAGAGCCTGTACGATCTCGTTCACATCATATTGCATGAGGGCGAGGTAGGTGCCAGCCGGACCATCGGGCTCGCTCAGGGAGCCAATATATAAAGGGACCAACTCAACGCCGGTGTCCTCTGCGACCCGTTCAGCCAGCCTTGGATTCGCCGTCGTCCCAACAAATATAGCTTTGGCCCCCAGTTCACGAATCGTATCCACCAGCTTGGCGATTTCTTGGGCCGAGGGTTGCGCCGCCATGCTGTAGGCAGGAATCACGGCTCCAACCATCTCAAAGCCATAGCGGCGTCCGAAGTAACTAAAGGCTAGGTGGTCGGTCACCAGCATACGATCCTCAGGCGCGACCCGGGCCACCTGTACCTGAATCCAGGCATCCAGCTCTTTTAACTTCTCCACATACTCATGCGCATTGGTTTCATAGAGATCAGCGTTAGCCGGGTCGAGAGCGCCCAGGACATGAGCGGCGTTCTCAGCCCAGACGATGACGTTGAAAGCGTCAAACCAAACGTGGGGATCGACTCCACCTTGAACTTGATAATGGGTTTCTCCCTCATCGTGTTCGTGGTCCTCCCCCTCGTCGCGCCCTCCACCAAACAAGCTCAGCTCGATCCCCTCAGAAAGCGACACGATCGGAACATCAACTGCGACTTGTTTAAGAGTCTGGTACATGAACTCTTCCAGCCCAACACCGTTGAGGAATATCACGTGGACGTTGATCATGGTCTGATAATCACCAGGAGTAGGCTCATAGGTGTGAGGGTCAGCGCCGAGGGGTATCAGGCCGATTAACTCGATTGCATCCCCTCCGATGTTGGCCACTACGTCGGCAACGATGTTGGTGGTGGCCACCACGCGCAAACTCTCACCCTCTCCCAAATCGGTTGGTGAAAGGTCGTAAATGTCGATCAGAAAGCTATTTTCAGCCTGCACAAATTCGCCAAACTTGTCAGGAGCCTTAATCATCTGAGAGGGGAATGATGAACAAGCGGCCAACACCAAAGAGGCCACCACCGCTACTATCCAGACCAGCTTAGAGGATTTTCGGATTGCCATCAATCCCTATCCATGCTTATTCTACGCCCGTACAGGACTGCAGGAGGGTAAGGCGATATATGCCAGATATTCTTGCTGCAACGAGCTATGATAAACACCTTGATGTGAAGCTGCGGCTTTGATTAATGTTGAGGATATTGAGCAGTAATCGTATTTCGTGTCCGCAGATTTGATTTATGCCTCCACCTTTTCTTGACAAACTGGACACAGGCCCACCAATTCCAACATGTGGTCCTCAACCAGGAAACCGGTTTCACGAGCGATAGGGTCGATCAAGGTTGACATATTATCCAATCCGGGGAACTCAATTACCTGATGGCAATCCCGGCATATAAGATGATGGCCGTGGGCTAGCTCGGTCCGGGCGTAACTGTGGCAACCATCCTCACGGTGTACCCGGCGGATATGATCCATCTCCGATAATAGGGAAAGGGTTCGATACACGGTCACCAGACCCAGCGTCGAGCAGTAACGGCGAGCGCGCGCGTGGATTTCTTCCGGCCGCAGACAACCGTCAGCCTCCATCAACACCTGCAGCACTGACTGCCGCGGGCGAGTCAGGCGGTACCCCAAACGCTTTAGATCAGCTAGGACTCGTTCAACCTTCGGATTGGACATATTGAAAATCTTTTTCATTAATAATCTTACGACGCACTCGGGGTTCCGTCAAGGTTGGTTTGTCGTTTGCTTGATCCCGATAACTAAGCAGCGTGTAGAATCCGCAAGCTCTGCTTTCGGGGCGCAAGCAAAGCTTGCACACTCCAGAATGATATTGATAACTAAGCAGCGTGTGGAATCCGCAAGCTCTGCTTTCGGGGCGCAAGCAAAGCTTGCGCACTCCAGAATGATATTGATAACTAAGCAGCGTGTGGAGTCCAGAAGCTCTGCTTCTGGGCGCAAGCAAAGCTTGCACACTCCAGAATGATATTGATAACTAAGCAGCGTGTGGAGTCCAGAAGCTCTGCTTCTGGGCGCAAGCAAAGCTTGCGCACTCAAGAATGATATTGGGTGTAAAAGTTTAAGGTGTTGGCGAGGACGTAACCAATAATGTGGGCGTGACCGACGGCGTTGGCGTGACTGTGGCCAGTATGCCCCCCACGATCCAACCTTCCTTTCCCTCGGCGGTTCGCACATGCCACCAAGTGTCCCCATCGACCTCTTCCGGATCGCTGATAATCAGTAGTAGGTCAGCCTCAGCCAAGAAGCCAATGATAGCCCCTCCGGGCGCATCACGCAGCATAGCCCCTTGATCTCCTGTTCCGATCACCACAGCCGACGGCGGGGTAGGCGTCGAGGTGACGGTGGATGTGTGCGTGGGTGTTGCGGTTGGGGTAGCCGTAGCGGTAGGCGTATTGGTGGGAGTCTTTGTGGCAGTAGCGGTTGCGGTGGGCGTAGGGGTAAACGTTGGGGTTGGCGTGGGTGTGGGGATAGAAGCCATCACCGAAGCCCCCATACCCGCTACGCTGAACAGCGCTACAAGTCCCATCAGCACCATCGCCGCAGCCAGTGAGTGACTATTGCCGGTCAGAGGCCGAAATCCGAGAATCGTCAGCGTCACCAGACCGGCAACTACGGCCCAGGTTAGATGCAGGCCGAAGGTCAGCAATGCCCTCTGCCAGAGGTCAGGATTCCCAAGGACCAGACCGATCCCGGCGAGACCCAGGGGAAGCGCCAGCTCATATGCCACCGCGGCGCTGGGAAGCGCAGGGATATGCTCCTCGCGAGCCAAGCCGACCGCCATGAGCACGGCGCCGACCAGCAGCAGCCCAAAATCGATCAGGTTGAGCTTGGTGTGGCCCGCTGTCATTATCAGGCTGGGTTCAGACTCGGCATACAAACCACCGCTTAATCCGGCGGCCAGTGTCAGAAAAACAACCGCAACGGTCAGTGCAGCCAGCATCCGCAGGAAGAAGCGCGGCGAACCGGAAACTGCAGCCAGCGCCAGACCAACCACCGGCGCCATGCGTGGTGCAAGCAGCGCGCCGGCCACCAGAATCGCGCGTTGGTCGAACCTGAATCCCAAACCGATCAACAAGCCAGCTAAGAGAGCGTAGAGGAACAGGTCTATAGTCGGGGAGACCTGGTGGGCCAGCCCTTCGAGAAAAACCTCCCGCTCGTCGGCCCTGAGTTGAGTAAGCATACGGCGGGCGCGTCTCCGTCGGGCGCGTGAGAGACGCTCATGGTCATTCAATGATTCAGTCATTTGTGGGCTCATCGACGCAAACTAGCGACCAGGCGAAAAGGATTTTCGAGCATCGCCAGGGCGGAAGAGATATCGGGGACGACGACATTAGCCACTGTCAGGGCTTCGACCGCAAGACCTTCCTATTAGAGCACCAAAACACCAACTTCCGCCTGACGCAACATTCCAGCATCATTGGCATCCTGAACAATGGCGATTAATTCCCCCGATTGCTGCAGGGCGCAGGCATTATAGCACTGTATGACGGTAAGTTATAAATATCGCGGGGAGGTTGTGAGATATTGCTGCCCTTAAACGCCTCTGCTATAATGCCTCTATAAGGGGCGCGTAGCTCAGCTGGTTAGAGCGCACGGTTCACATCCGTGAGGTCGATGGTTCGAGTCCATTCGCGCCCACACTAGTCCTTATGGCTCAGCGAAATCGTTAGCCGTGAGGACTTTTTCAACCCCACGATCGTCTCCAGCCAACACTTATCGCCTTATGGAAGCTCACTTTACCGTAATAATCCAATAGATCCATTAAGCGACACCCGTCGATCGTGCCTGGCGATACCGGGTAGGTGAACGTGACCGCACGCCTCAGGAGCACTACCGGGAGATGTTCACCGTCTCCCATGTCCCAGCGGCCACCGAGCAGCGAGGTTTTGTATTCCAAGGCAGAGAAGTTTGTCTAACGCACTAATGAACAAACTAACTTTCTATCGCACAGCAGCCTGGGTATGATGTTGTTGATCCTAGATATCATCATGAATACAATAGTGGTATAGCTTCCGAGTTATAATGATTCTAAAAGAGGAAGATGACCCCAGTACGCTCGCATAACAGGGTAGAGTATATAAGATCAGGGCTTTTCATAAGCTGACCGCCTTGAGTTCAGGATCAAGGAGAAAATCGATGAGCGAACGTGTGGCAATTATCGGCGTTGGTTGGGTCGGCTACCGACCTAGTACGCCGGAAGTCTCTTACAAAGAATTGACCTATGAGGCGGCGGTCAAAGCGTACGCCGACGCGGGTGTGAACCCAAGGCGTGATGTGGATAGCTTTATTACCGTCGCCGAGGATTTCATCGAAGGCACTAGCATCTTCGATGAATATGTGCCGGATCAGCTAGGCGCGGTCTTGAAGCCGGTGCACACCATCGGCGGTGATGGACTCCACGGTCTGGCGACGGCTCATATGCTCATTCGCACCGGCCAGAGCGAGATCGTGGTGGTTGAAGGTCACAGCAAAGCCTCCAACGTTGTGACGCTCCCCGAAGTGACCGCATACGCGCAGGACCCGATCATCAACCGACCCTTAGGCCTGAACACCGATTTCATCGCCGGGATGGAGATGAACCGCTACTTGTTCGAGACGGGAACCACCCTTGAGCAGTGCGCGGCGGTGTTGGTCAAGAACCGACGAAACGCGCTGCGCAACCCGTTGGCTCCTTATGGCGCCGATCTAACGCTGGATGAGGTGCTGGCTGGACCGCCGCTGGCTTGGCCGCTGGGTCGATATGAAGCTGCAAAACACGCCGATGGGGCTATCGTCATAGTGCTGGCATCAGAAGAGCGAGCCCGGAGCTTATGCGACAAGCCTGTGTGGGTCATTGGCGTTGGTTGGTGTAACGGCGCCCCCTCCCTGGAGAGCCGTGTGTGGGGTGATGTGCCTTACATTCAGAAGGCCGCCGACATGGCTTACCGCCAGGCGGGCATCCGTCAGCCGCATTTGGCGATCGATTTCGCTGAATTGGACGACACCTACGCCTATAAAGAATTGCAGCACATGGAGGCGCTGGGTTTTTGCCGTCCTGGCGAGGCAGGGATGCTCATTGAAGAGGGGGCCACAGAACCCGATGGCGAGATGCCGGTGAATGTCTCTGGTGGAAGCCTAGGGATGGGCAACCTGCTTGATGCAAATGGTCTGGCGCGCGCGTTAGAGGTGGTACTGCAACTGCGAGGGGAGGCCGGGCAGCGGCAATTGGATGAGGTCGAGGTCGGTCTCGCCCAATCATGGCGTGGAGTGCCCACCACCAGCGGCGCGGTAGCCATCCTGAGTAATTGAGGAGGAGTGAACCATGGGAATGAGAAAAGTCGCCGTCGTCGGGGCCGGCATGACCAAGTTCATGCGACGCGCCCAGGAGACGGGCAAAGAACTCTCGTGGCAAGCCGCGCGCATGGCATTGGCATCCTGCGAGATGACCCTTGACGACATCCAAGCCGTCTGTCTTGGCACCGCTCCTGATGCCTTCGATAGCATTCACCTGAAGGGAGAATACCTGAGTGATGGAGCGGGCGCATGGGGCAAACCTTACATGCGCTCCTATGTCGGCGGGGGCACCGGCGTCTTCGCCCCTATTCAAGGTTGGTACCATGTCGCCTCGGGCCTGTTTGACGCGGTCCTGGTGGTATGCGAGGAGAAGATGTCCAGCTTTTACCCCCACGCTCAGGGTGCTTTCCTGACCATCTTCGATCACACCACCGAGCGACCCCTGAAGCCCAATCTGCTGTGGATCTTCGCCATGGAGATGAACCGCTACATGCAGACCTATGGCATCTCAAAGGAAGACATCGCCCATGTTGCCGTGAAGAACAAGCGCAACGCGGCCGATCATCCCTGCGCTCTGCTAGGGAATCCAGACATCACAGTAGAAGATGTGCTCAATTCAGAACTGTTGGCCTGGCCGGTGAACCGGCTCGATGTCAGCCCGGTGAGCGATGGGGCTGTGGCCCTGGTCATGGTCGCCGAGCACGTGGCCAAGCGGGTCACCGATAAGCCAGTCTGGATCCAAGGGGTTGGGTGGAGCCTGGATACAGCCTACTGGACCAACCGCGATCTGGCTTATCCACGCTATGTGGAGTACGCCGCTCGCATGGCTTACGAGATGGCCGGCATCAAGGAGCCCCGTAAAGAGATCAACATCGTGGAACCCTACGATCCATTCGATTACAAAGAGTGTCACCACCTGGAAGGTTTGCTGCTCGCCGACCGCGGTCAAGCACCCCAATTGGCAATTGATGGGGTGTCTTTACGGGACGGCGACATGCCAGTCTGTCCATCAGGCGGTTTATTAGGTGTGGGCAACCCCATCGCCGCGGCTGGTTTGATGAAAGTTGCTGAGATTTTCTGGCAACTGAGAGGCGAGGCGGGGGCGCGCCAGGTTCCCGGTCAGCCCAAGCGCGGCCTTGCCCAAGCATGGGGAGACCTGATGCAGGTGGGAACCGTGGTCATCATGGGGACCAATCCCTGAAAGGAGTAGCTGACAATGACATCTAAAATCAAGGTATTTCCTGGTACGCCTTTGAGGGAGGTTGATTTCAAGGAGGGAAAGATCCTCTACCGCCACGATGAGATGAATGGCCAATACGCCTGGGACACGGGGATTGGCATCGGCAGCTACCTGGCGGCGTTAAAAGAGGGAGTCCTTCTGGGAAGTTACTGCCGGAGCTGCCGGCGCACGGTGGTGCCGCCGCGAACGGTTTGTGAGTGGTGCTTCCGCCCGATGAACTCTTACATACCCTTGAAGGATACTGGGACGGTGAACACTTTCTCGCTGTGTTATATCACTTGGGATTTAAAACGAATCAAGGAACCGGAGATCTCGGCGGTGATCGAGATCGACGGCGCTTCCCCGCTGCATGGCATCATGCACAAACTAGGTGAGGTCGATCCAGAAGATGTCCATATTGGGATGCGGGTACAGGCGGTATGGAAGCCGGCCGACGAGCGGGAGGGAGCCATCACCGACATTCTGTATTTCAAGCCTATCAAGGAAGGGTGACCATGAGCTTGTTAGAAAGATATCCGAACGCCCCGGGTGCTTGGTTGGGAGAGTTGCCGATCACCAGCCGCTACACGGCGGGTCTGGCTGGTGAGAGGTTCCTGAGGGCAATCAAAGATGATGGGAAGATCATGGGCTCACGCTGTGATCGGTGTGGGATTACCTATGTCCCTGCCCGGCAATTCTGTGAGCGTTGCCTGGACGAGTTGGATGAATGGCTTGATGTGGGGACAAAGGGCGAGGTGTACACCTTCACCCTATTGTTTGAAAATCTAGATGGCACGGCTAGAGAGGAGCCTGAGGTAGTGGCTTTCATCCGCCTGGGAGATGGCGGTTTGGTCCACAAGTTGGACGAGATCCATCTGGACGATCTAGACATCGGCATGCTGGTCGAAGCCGTGTTCAAGCCGGAGACAGAACGCCAGGGTTCGATCCTGGACATCGCCTACTTCCGGCCAACCTCTCCATAGAACAGCCGTCGACATCGCGTGGTTCACATCCATGCCCCATATAGGAACGATAAGGTCGTGGGCTTGATGCGATCCTCAGGCCTTATGCTCGTAAGACCGCCAGCGAACAACTAGGATACGCTTTGATCTGCACACTCGCAGATTTGAGTTCGAGTTCAAACATGATCCAACAGTAATTGCCCCAACAGAGATCTTTGTGCCCAACTACCAATATCCCGACCACTACTAGGTCGAACTATCAGATGGCAGCTATCAGGTGAACCGCCAGACGCAGACCCTAACTGTCTACCATAAATCGGATCGCAAGGTGCATACCGTTCGCATTACACAGGTAGGCTAGATCACCATTCGAACGAGGTCACTGCCTACCATCACACAGGAGGAAATTAGTAATGGCAGATCTTACAAAAAACATCATCACCCAACTGTATGACGGTGATGACAAACAGGTCGCCAGTCTAGTTCAACAAGCATTGGATAGTGGTATGACTGCTTCGGAAGTCCTGAGTGGAGGTCTTATCTGCGGCATGGATGAGGTGGGCAGGGATTTTAAGGGTGGTGAGTTATTTATACCCGAGGTGCTGCTTGCTGCCCGTGCTATGCGGGCAGGTATGAATATCATTCGGCCGCTGCTCTCTAAGAGCGATATACCCACCACAGGCAAGTACCTAATTGGAACGGTTAGGGGTGACCTACATGATATCGGTAAAAATCTGGTCAAAATGATGTTGGAAGGTGCCGGCTTCGAGATCATCGATTTGGGGACTGATGTATCGGCAGAGACATTTGTGTCAGCTGTACGCGAGAATCAACCAGACATACTAGGAATGAGCGCTTTGTTAACCACAACGATGCCGGAGATGAAGGTGATCATTAACGCTTTAGAAGCTGCAGGGCTTCGCGATTCGGTCAAGATCATGGTCGGTGGCGCCCCATTGACCGATAATTTTGCAAAGACGATCGGGGCCGATGCTTATTCGCCCGAGGCAGCGACAGCCGTAGACAGTGCCCGGTATTTATCAAGACAGATTCGGGGATAGACCAACTCTTATGCCGAATATTGGAGGCTGATGGTTTTCGAATTCAGTATCGGTCACCTCCCGACGCCCCTATGTGCGATTGACCAAAGCAATTTATCCTTATGTGCGGAGACACCCCCGAGGCTAAAACATTCAATGAGGGTTTGAGGGTCGTTCCTGAATCGCAGCATGCGCTATGAATGAGATCGCTTTACAACCTCGATGTTTAGATGTGTTGATAGAAGGATCGGGGCTCCAATTCGGCGAAGTCGCCAACCTCAACCAGATGCCGCCGCAGGTCCACACACAGATGACACTTTCCCACGTAACCCTCGGAAAGTGGTTGGTAGTCGAATTCCCCCTGCGCCAACCCCAGCAACCCGTACGGCCCACGCTCAATAAGCACCTCGACGAGCTGAGGATAGCGACCAGCCCGAAAGTCGTCCAGAACCTTGGTCAACTCGCGCCAACTTCCGATCATAAGTCCACCGCAGAAGCCCGAGATGTAGTTGCCGTAGAGGTCAAAGTGGGAGTGATGTGCGTAAAGGATCTCCCCTGTGCAGTCCATATCGGCGAAGGCCTCCACCGGGCGCCTGGGCACCAGATGGCCCAGCTGGTAACCCGATCGCCCACCTGAGATGATCCCATAGCCCTGCCACAGGATGCGACGCGCTTCTTCTGCGCCAAATATCTCCTCATAACTCGAGAGGGGAGTAGGTCGATCGATGTCGAAAATTTGTATGATTTTGAGGTATTCGGGCAGATAGACGATCGTCCCTCGCGACCCAAAGACCTCTAACGCGGCATCGACCGCTCGCAGCGTACGCACAGGCGGGACCTTCTCAGCGTGAAATGGGGAGCAACTGATTAGAACCGCTTGGAGACCGGCTTCCCGCAAGGCGGTGAACCGGTGACCCACCTCGCCATCGTCCGTGCACCAACTGGCGCTGGTCTCGACATAGCACGAGATACCCCGCTCGACCGCCTGACGCACGCCCTCTAAAAGCAAGGGGAAGTGGAGGAACGGCTCCCCGCCGGTGAAGTGCACCTGCGGCGGACGCGGCCAGACCATGACCGCATCCAACGCTTCACTCAAGCTCTCCACCGACATCGGCTCCTGCTCCCAGCGCGGCCCACAGTTATAAAGACAATGCTTGCAACCGCTGTGGCAATAGTAGCTGAGGATGATGCCGATATCCTGTGGGTAAAGGATGGAACCTGTATTCACCCTAGGGGAACCCCGCCTTTTAAGGTGTTCAGGCTCACCACCGCTCGTACCGGACTAAATCCTCCAGCGACTTACGCTTCTTAGGCTTGGGCTGATCGTCAGGATAGCCCAATGGGGTGAAGATGATCGGTTCCACCTCATCGGGCAGACCAAGCACCTCACGCGTTGCAGCCACGTTAAAAGCGCCGACCCAACATGTGCCCAGCCCAAGGTCTGCAGCGGCAAGGATCAAGTGATCCATGACGATGGCTACATCCACGGGGGCAAAATTCCTGTCATCCTCGCGGGTCCAGGCTCCACCCGAGATTCCACAGGCGCAGATGACCAATGGTGCCTGCACAAACCAGTCTCGGTCGTAAATGCGTCGCAATTCCGCTTCGCGCCCCTCGGTGTGTATCACAATCAGTTGGAAGGGTTGGCGGTTGGCGGCTGTCGGCGCCAAACGAGCTGCTTCCAACACTTTTTGAAGTTCTTCTTCCCCCACCGGATCCGGCTTGTACGCTCGTACACTGTAGCGGGTTCTGATCAACTCTAAGAATTCCACCTTTCGCCTCCTGTTCCTATTCTGTGATTCGCTAGTAAGAAATAGTTTAGCACTTTTCGTTCAGAAGTTACGCAGTTGAGGTGCCCGGCACTTGAAAATGAGAGTATCACGGTATTAAAGGTGTTTCGAAAGCAATGATTTCAGCTTTCCAAAGGATTGTATTAAGTGCCGGGCACCTTTTGACCTTGAATTGCGTAAGTATTTCGCTTAATGGATCATAACCTCCTCCATCAGTCGCCGTCGGACACGTCGGTGCAACCAAAGCAAGAAACCCGATGTTGCCAATCCTACCAGTGTCATCCCCGCGGTGTTATCGGGTCGCGAAGCATCAAGCTCCGATAGTGGCGCCAGGATGATGAAAAAAGCAAGCACACCGCTAACCAACGCCAGCCGCTCCTCATCGGACCATCCTCAGTCACCAGATATGTGCCTGACTTCCCCAAGACCCTCAGAAATTCGCCTCTCGCTTCTCAATGAAGGCGGTCAGCCCCTCCAAGAAATCGGGGGTTCCTGCCTGGTAAATAAATCTTTCCCGCTCCAGCGCCATCTGCTCCTTTAGCCGCGGGAGTAGCGCAGCGTTTGTCAGCACCTTCGCTGAAGCAAAAGCGGTTTTCGGTCCGTGTGCGATTTGCCCAGCCAATTTCCTCACCCGCTCGATCAATCTCCCGTTTGGCACCACCTCACTCACCAGCCCCAAATCGAGAGCTTGGCGTGCCTCAAGCACCGGATCCATCATCATCAACTCCGCCGCTTTGGAGGGGCCGAGGAAATGGGCTACTGTGACTGTCCAACCTCCGAGCGGGACCAAACCTATGGAGGTAAAGCTCTGCTTGAACCTTGCTCCCTCAGCCGCGATCCGTAGATCACACGCGGCGGCGAGGCTCATCCCCGCACCAGCGATGACCCCATTGATGGCCGCGACCACCGGTCTCTCCATGGAACGCAATACCATAACCGCGCGATGGATATGGTCGAGCAAAGTTCGGAAGAAAGCCTGGGGGTCCCCACCCGCCTGGATATGTTCCCAAGCAGCTTTCATGTCCCCGCCGACACAGAAACCACGGCCGGTACCTGTGAGCAAGACCACACTCACGCTCGGTTCATCGGCGCAAGCTTGGAGGTTGCGAACCAACTCCTCGATCATCGGGATGTCGAGAGCGTTGAGCACCTGTGGTCGGTTAAAGGTGATAGACGCAATGCCCTCATCCACTCTCATCAGCACCTTTTCATCGGTCATTTTTTTATAGTCTCCTATCGCTACCAACGGGATTGAAGTTGCATTCCGGGGAATTCACCAGAAGTTGTCATGGCCCGCTGAGCAGACCCCATACCAACCAACGCACCCACCTATCTTGCTAATTGTTCAAACACACTATGCATTCGCTCCAACGCCTGCTTGATATCTCCGATAGAGGCGGCGTATGAGAGACGCAAGTATCCCTCGCCGTTTGTTCCAAAGGCTGTCCCCGGTAGTAGGGCCACGCCTGCCTGGTCGAGCAGTAGATTGGCTAACTCCTCGGATGTCAATCCGCAGGCCTCGACATTGGGGAAGACATAGAAAGCCCCCTGGGGAACCTGGCAGCGGACACCGGGGAGCGCGTTCAACCCCACCACCATCACATCGCGCCGCTGCTGGAACGTCGCTACCGCCGCCTCAACCTGCTCTTGTGGTCCGATCAGGGCTTCGAGGCCGGCATACTGGGTGAAGTGGGCGGTGCAGCCGAGGGCATGGGTAAACAATAATCCAACCCGCTCCGCTAACTCCTCGGGCATTATCCCGAAGCCAAGACGCCAGCCGGTCATGGCATAGGTTTTAGAGAAGCCATCAACAACGACTACCCGTTCAGCCATACCGTCCAGGGATGCGATGCTGGGTGCCGTCAGGCCATCGTATACAAAGCGGGCATTGATCTCGTCTGACAGCACCCAGCAGTCATACTTCTGGGCGGCGGCGGCGATGTGCTCCAAATCACCCAGAGGCATCACCCCGCCGGTCGGGTTCCCAGGCGTGTTGAGAATGATTAAACGGGTGCACTCACCGATCAGGTGATCGAAGGCTTCCAGGTCAAAGGAGAAGTTCTTCTCTTCAAGCAAGGGCGCCGGCACTGGCACGCCCCCCGCCACGCCAATCATCGCCGGGTAAGTGGGGAAGCCCGGATCAGGATAGATTACCTCATCCCCCGGCTCAACCAGGGCCAGAGTGGGGAAGAATAGGCTTGGCTTCGCTCCAGGGCTGACGACCACCTGGTTGGGTCGAACCCTTATCCCACGTCGCCGACCAGCGTCTTCGGCGATCGCCTGCCTTAAGCTCGATAGCCCGGCGGGAGGGTTATAGCGCGTATACCCCTCAGCGATGGCGCGCACACCAGCCAGACTGATGTTAGGGAACGTCTCAAAGTCAGGTTGACCGATCTCAAGATGGATGATATCCCGACCGCTGGCCTCCAACTCCTGCGCGCGGGCCAGTACCTGATACGCGCCTTCGGGTCTAAGGTGGGCAGTACGCTGGGTAAAGTGCATCACAGCCTCCTCCACTGGTCTGATTAAGCATAGGCTAAGATTCTAGAGTGATTACTTTACCCCGACAACTTACCGGTAACATTTAGAATCTCCAGAGGGTACTAACGATCAAGTGGTCGACTGATCACAATCGAGAAAATACTAGCGTGGGCCATAGTCGCTAGGGAGCACTTTCAATTGGTGGGAGTAGCCGAGAGGAAGGTATAGCAATCGCGGTATTCCGGGGTGAGCCTAGAGACAACTACTAATTTTACCCATCCAACACCTCGCGGATCAACCTCGCCAGGACGTCCGAGCGCAGGGGCTTCTGAAGCCAAGTGAAACCCTTCTTATCCAAGAGTTCCCTGGTTCCAGTCCCCAGCGGATAGCCTGTCATAAAAACTACTTTGGCCCCAATTTTCCTGACCATCAGTTCCTGGTACAACTCAACACCACCCATTTCCGGCATCACCAAATCGCTTAATACTAGATCAATCGCTCCATTGTGCTGCCCGATGATCTCCAGTGCCTCCCGACCATTTGCAGCCGTTAGAACTTGATAGTTAAGTGTTTCAAGGATATCACGCACTGCTATCAGGGTCGCCTTGTCGTCTTCGACAACCAGAATGAGTTCCTCTTTCCCATCCACCAGCACATTTGCCAGTGCTGTCACCGACGACCATTCAGGCACCTCGATCGCAGGCAGATAAATAATGAAAGTCGTTCCCACTCCTATCTGGCTCTTGACATCAATATAACCATCATGTTGCTTTACGATGCCGTACACCTGAGCCAGTCCTAATCCACTCCCCTCTCCAGGACCTTTGGTGGTATAGAAGGGTTCAAAGATATGAGGTAGGATATCGGGGGCAATACCTACGCCACTGTCCGACACGCGCAACTGCAGCCACGCACCAGGTGCCATATCTCGAAAAGGCGGCAGTTCTCTGGGCTCTATTCGCAACCGAGAGAGCACGAAGCACAACTCTCCCCCCTCCGGCATAGCATCCCGGGCATTAAATGCTAGGTTCATTAGAATTTGTTGGATACGGGCTGGGTCGGCATTGACCACATAGTTCTCGTCGTCACATTCTAGCCTCACCCGAACTCCTTCTGGAAGGGTCCTTGACAGCAGTTTTTCTATATCCTTGAGGAATGGCGCCAGGTCCATGGGAGTTTGGTCCATCACCGTACGCCGGCTGTAATCCAGGATTTGCCGAGTCAGGGTAGTTGCCCGTTCAGCCTGCTGATAGATCGTCGCCAGGCGGTCTCGATTCTTAGTCGACAGGCCCTGTGTCTGAAGCAACATCTCAGTGTACAGGATTATCGCGCCCAGGATGTTGTTGAAATCGTGGGCGATTCCTGCCGCCAATTGTCCCACAGCTGCCAAGCGGTCCTGCAACTGGACGCGCCACTGCGTCTCCTTCTCAGCGGTGACATCCCGGATGACTAACACCCAACCGCCAATCTGAGGCCCTGCCTCCATTTGCTGAGCAACCACGTCGAAAAATCGCCGAGCCGGCCCTTCCAGCGTCACTTCATAGATGCTTTTCCCTTGATTAGAAGGATCCAACAGAGTCTCGAGGGAATTGTCCCCCAGATGAGTCAATACATCCCCGATACCTGCCCCGGCCAAAATCGCGAGTTGATCCTCCGCCACTGGATTGGCGAGAACCACTCGCTTCTCAGCATCAAGCGCCACAACACCGTCGCCAATGCTGTGTAGAGTGACCACCAGGCGTTCCCGCTCGGCAGCCAGCGCGACCTCCGCCTGCTTCCGCTCACTGATATCACGCAATACAACCACATGGCTTGCTAGTTGCCCATGCCAACCGCCCAATGGTGAGACCCGCATGTCGTATTTGCGCGGCTCGCCTCCCACATGCAACACCACCTCTCTTATCACTTCACTATCGTCTGGAGAAACCTCGATCAGATTGGACCCCGCGGGCCATTCCTCATCCACGGGCTGCCCGATCACATCCAACGCCTCACAGCCAATGAGTCGCGTGGCAGCAGAGTTCAGCTCTACGATGTGGTTCATGGCATCCAGCACGATCACTGCATCGCTCATGCCCTCAATCGCGGCTCCACGCCCCATCGGCACAAAGTCACCCAAGCGAACACGCCACATACCCCACACGATTGCTGGTGCTGCGATCGTTAACGCAAATGCGGTGGAATCAACCTGTACAATAAATTCTATACCTACGATGTCGAGGAGATTGATCAACCACGGAGTGAAAATTGCGATCAACAACGCGTTGGTTTGCCAGCGGTAGGTACGACGATATCGAACTAGCATCCGGACGAGCAACAATACACCCCAGCTCAGCATAAGATATGAATGCAGAACTAAGGCCCAGAAGCATAGTCCATTGATTTTGGTCATTTCTGAGGTTGGGAGAGACAGATGAAGTGTGATACTTGTCCAAACAAGCTCATGGTACTCGTTAGTCAGGATCAGGAGCAGGAAGGCCAAAGGAATGACGCTCAGTAGAATCACCCGATTGCGGGTGAGCCAACTTTCCTTCCCGGTACACCGGAGAATATAGATGAACCACCCCGTCGGCACTACAAGGATGCCGGCGTATTTAACCTTATCCCAGAAAATCTTCGCCGCTAGACTAAAACTCCCGATTTCGAACGCAGCCCCCAGAATCCATATGGCACCGGCTATAAGAAGCAATGCTCCAATCTTGTTTGGTCCCGGAATGGCGCGCCGCCGATAGATGTAAATTGCCATGGTGGTTAACAATACAACCACGGCCAATGAGAGGACTAGGTAAGGCGTCACCTGCCAAGTCATCGCTCCCTACTCCAAACTCCCTGCATCATTCGTTCTTGACCCCGTGTTCGCTACCCAAAATCATATTGCCGTTCGAACTACATTTCCTTAAACCACACAAGTTTGATCCAGGCTGGTTCACGTGATGTTCACCCGCAACTTATAGCCCTGGCACCACACGCGATCCTTTGTCCCCGGCACTAGACCCTTGGGTTTAAAATCCATCATATTGCAAAAAGCGCCTCAATCACCTTACGGCTTCCATACAGATTGCACCCATTGGGGTCAAGAGGATACGCTGGGATAGCTTAGCCCGGTCTGGCTAGATTAGGCCTGCGGCGGGGTGACGGGCACACAATGTGATTCCTGCTCACCATAAACAAACCGCTATCTTTTTTCGATATAGAATAGTCATACGGGTTGCAAGGTTGAAACCAATTGGCCCCTTTACTTGTGATCCAAATGCACCTGATCTCAGCCGAGCCCCTTCTTCCCATCGCACCTCCCTAAGCGCTGGTCTCAGTCTTGCACCCAACACGAAGGGCGAAGAATTCATATATGTTTCTTATGTTCACTTTCGCCGCCGCTGATATAATCGTAACGTGACGTGCGCCATAGTGGACGTACATAAGGAAGGTTCCTATGATGCGATTTGACCGTTTCACCGAACGCGCTCAGGATGCTGCCCAACGTGCGGCGGAGATCATCCAGCGCTATGGACACAATCAAATCGACACCGAGCATATCCTGTTGGCGCTTATTGAACAACCACAGGGTGTGATTCCACAGATCCTGGAGAAGTTAAACATCGATATCGAGTCGCTGAGCGACCACATCGATCATCAACTACGAACTACCCCCAAGGCCAATATCTACGGCGGAGGCGCGGGGCAAATTTTCATCACCCCGCGCGTCAAACGCGTGGTCGATATGGCTAATCAAGAGGCCAACCGCCTCAACGACGAGTACATCTCCACCGAACATATCTTCCTAGCCATCCTCTCGGAACGCAATACAACCCTCGCCCGTCTGCTGACTGATGAAGGCATCACCAAGGATCGGATCTACGACGCCGTGAAAGAGATCCGTGGTGGCCAACGTGTCACCGACCGTAAAGCCGAGTCGCGCTATCGCATTCTTGAAAAATACTCGCGCGACCTGACCCAACTGGCTAAGTCGGGCAAGCTCGATCCGGTGATCGGGCGCGATCAGGAGATCCTACGTGTTATCCAGATCCTCTCAAGGCGCACTAAAAACAACCCGGTACTGATCGGTGAGGCTGGTGTTGGCAAGACGGCCATTGTTGAGGGATTAGCCCAAAAGATCGCCAACAACGACATACCAGAGATCCTAAGCGGCAAGCGGGTCGTCTCGCTGGATCTGGGGGCGATGATCGCCGGCTCACGCTTTCGGGGGGAATTCGAGGAGCGCCTTAAGGCGGCTATCGAGGAGATCCAGCGCTCGGAGGGTGAAATCATCTTAATGATCGACGAGCTCCACACCGTGGTCGGAGCCGGCGCAGCCCAGGGGGCACTAGACGCATCTAACATGCTCAAACCGGCTCTGGCGCGCGGCGAACTACAGTGTGTCGGCGCCACCACCCTCGATGAATATCACAAGTATATTGAGAAAGACGCCGCTCTCGAACGCCGCTTCGCCCCGGTTTATGTCGAGGAGCCGAATGTGGAAGAGACGATCGAGATGTTGCGCGGGCTGCGCGACCGGTATGAAGCCCACCACAAGGTTAGTTTCTCCGATGATGCCCTGGTGGCAGCGGCACGCCTCTCGCAGCGGTACGTCACCGATCGCCATCTTCCCGACAAAGCCATCGATCTAATAGACGAGGCGGCAGCCAAGCTGAGGGTGGCGCTTTACTCCCTGCCACCCAATCTAAAAGAGCTCAAGGGCGAGATCGACCGGTTGATGGCTGCGGAAGAGCAAGCAGGGTTGGAGCGCGACTACGAGCGCGCCGCTGATAAGAAATCCGAGCGCATACGTCTGGAGACTGAATTTCGTGAGAAGCGCGACATATGGGAGGCCGAACACCAATTGGATGAGGTAGTCGATGAGAATGACATCGCCGAGGTGGTTGCCATGTGGACCGGTATACCGGTTAGCCAGATGATGGAGACCGAAGCTGAACGACTGCTGAATATGGAGGAAAGGCTACACGAGAGAATTGTGGGTCAGGATGAAGCCATCCACGCTCTGGCGGACGCTATCCGCCGCGCGCGCGCTGGCCTAAAAGACCCTCGACGACCGATTGGTTCCTTCATCTTTTTGGGCTCCTCGGGCGTTGGGAAGACCGAGGTGGCCAAGGCGTTAGCGGAGTTCATGTTCGATGACCCAGACGCCTTAGTTCGGATCGACATGAGCGAGTACCACGAACAACACACGGTCTCACGCTTGTTCGGCGCGCCGCCGGGCTACATTGGCTACGAAGAGGGCGGCCAGCTGACCGAAGCCGTCCGCCGCCGACCATACCGGGTGATCCTGTTCGACGAGATTGAGAAAGCCCACCCTGAGGTGTGGAATGCCCTGCTTCAAATTCTGGATGATGGCCGATTGACCGACGGCCAGGGCCGGGTAGTGGTGTTCCGCAACACGGTTCTGATCATGACCTCCAACCTGGGCACGGAGTTCGTCACCAAATCCGGCACACTGGGCTTCCGACGTCAAGGTCAGGAAAGCCAGGAGAGCGAGGCGGAGGAGAAGATCGAAAAAGCACTCAAGGACACGTTTCGGCCAGAGTTCCTCAACCGGATTGACGAGATAATCATCTTCTCGCCGCTGTCAACGGACCAGATGGAGCAGATCGTCGACCTGCAGATGGAGCAGATCCGTGAGCGTCTGGCCGAGCACGGCATAGAAGTCGAATTGACCGAAACCGCCCGCAAATGGTTAGCCCAGGAAGGATACGATCCGACCTTCGGAGCCCGTCCGTTGCGCCGGGCGATGCAGAAGCACATCGAAAGTACACTCTCGGTTAAGATTCTGAAGGGCGAGTTTGAGGATGGGGATACCGTGGTAGTCGACTTCGATGAAGACGAAGGCGTGGTTTTCCATCGGCCGGATAAAGGCGCTGCAATTCGCATCGAGGAAGAGGTCTCAGCTTAATAAAATTAACCTGGATGAAAAAGATTAATCAGCGATCGAGGTAACCCCCCGCTTTGACTCAATCGCCTGACGGAGGAGATCGGCGGCGCTCTCTAAATTGGGCTCGCTCACACCACCCAACATCAACGCCAACTCAGGAATTCGCTCAGGGTCTATCAAGGGACGGGCTAGAGTCACAGTTCGCCCCCTTTTCACCTGTTTCTCGACCTTGTAGTGCTGATCGCCGTATGCACTTAGCTGAGGCAGATGGGTGACGCACAACACTTGATGATTCTGAGCCAGCCCCCACAGCTTTCGACCGACGATCGCGCCTACCCGCCCGCCGATACCCAGGTCGATCTCGTCGAAGATTAAGGTCGGTGTGCGATCAGCCCGCACCAGCACACTCTTCAACCCAAGCATCAGACGCGACGTCTCACCGCCGGAGGCGATTTTCACCAGCGGCTTGAGGCCCTCACCCGGGTTGGGTGCCACCAGAAATTCCACCTGATCAAGGCCGGTAGGGCTGAAAGCCACCCAACGCTCCCCAACCGGAGCACCATGTGGGTCGTCCCCCCAGCTCAGTTCCACCCCAAACTGGGCCCCTGACATGTGCAGGTCTTCCAGTTCGTTTTCGATCGCCCGTTCTAATTTCACACTCGCATCGCGGCGCGCCTGTGATAAGTCCGCACCAACCTCACCCAGGCTGACCAGCAGCTCAGTCTCTTCAGCCTCCAGGGCCTGCAGGCGCTCTTCAGCATGGGTTATGGATTTAAGCTCCGCTCTCGCTGTCTCGGCGTGCGCCAGCACTGCCTCGATGTTATCGCCATACTTGCGCCCCAGGGAATGAATCAGACCCAGGCGCTCCTCGACATTATCCAGTCGGCGGGGGTTGAATTCGATGGTCTCTCGATAGACCCGCAAGCGTCGCGCTAGATCGCTGGCTTGCTCCACCAACGACTGGGCCTCTGCCTGCGTCCCCTCCATACTACTGTCAACCTTGGCTAGGCCCGTCAGGGCGTGCGCCGCGCGACCGAGTAGATCGGTGATGGCTTCGCGGTCACCGGGGGATTCGTCCAGGGCAGCGATCGCTTGCTCGACCAGGGTTGCCAGCTGTTCGGCGTTGGTAAGCCGGGTGCGCTCCGCCAGCAATTCATCCTCTTCCCCCACCCGGAGAGCCGCGGCATCAATCTCGTTAATTTGGAAAGCTAATAGATCGGCTCTGCGGGTAGCGTCATACTCACGCTGGTGCAGTTCAGACAATTCGCGGCGCACGCGCCCCAGGGTCTGATAGTTTTCAAGGAAGGCATTCTTCAGGTCTTCAACCTGCGCGTAGCGATCGAGCAGCTCGATGTGCTCCCGAACCCTTAACAAGCTCAGGTGTTCCGACTGACCATGGACATCAACCAGACATTCGCCCAATTCTCGCAGCAGCGCAAGGTTGACCGTCCGCCCATTTACTCGGCAGATGTTGCGCCCTTGGCGCCGGATCTCGCGGCCCATGATCAGGAACTCGGGGTCGTCCAACAACCGCTCTCGCTCAAGGACCCTATGCACCTCCTGCCGAATGGAGGTCTCCAGGTGGAAGGCGCCCTCAATCAGAGCCATCTCGGCGCCCGTGCGGACCATGTCGCTGTCGGCCCGTCCCCCGAGCAGCATTTCCACCGCATCGATTATGATGGACTTCCCAGCACCGGTCTCGCCAGTAAAGACGATGAACCCGGAATCCAAGGTCAGGTTCAGATCATCAATTATGGCAAAGTCTTGAATACGAAGTTCTATCAGCATAACAGCATACTAGAGATTGATCCCCCGCAAACGATAGTACAACGCGCTCAGCATCAGACCACCCATGACAATCGGCACCAGAGCCTGAACCAAAATCGTTCCCAGCGCAACAAGGTAAGCAAACCTAAAGAACATGAACACCAGGCTAAGCAGTACGCCAACTACTCCACCGATGACGGCCGTCAGCGGCAGGTAACGGCCCCTGCGGCGTCCAATCGCCCAACGGACGACATTGGCCAACCCTCCCCCAACCACTGGGGCAATAAAGAACCCCCACCAACCAAGAGGGTTCAGCAGGAGAATCGCCACACCCAACCCGACAGCCGAGATCATACCTACGATCGGGTAATCGACTTTACGGACGGTGTCGAAAATCTTCTAGTGACTGTGCACACACTCCCTACAGCGATAGCCCACTGGTGTATGTATAGCGCATTGGGGGCATATTGGCTTCTCGCAACGGTTGCAGCGCAACGTGGTCTCTCGATCTGGATGGTTGGCGCAGACCACTGTGTGATTGATCATCCATCGACTCCAGCGGTCGGGTTCTGCATCATACGTGAGGTCAGGTTGCGATAAAAGTAGTCAGGTTCCTGTATACGAACGAAGTGAACGGTATGCTCACTGGCGCGCACATCTACCTGATCCCGATCCTGGAGTGGCACCGACGCCTGTCCATCCACACAGAGTGTAGCTTGGTGGGTGGTACGGACGATGACCTGCACCCAGGAGCCTTCGTGGAGTACGATAGCCCGATCGACCGACAGGTGCGGTGCGACTGGCACGAGCAGTATGTTGCGCAACTCAGGCGGCAGGATCGGACCACCGGCCGCTAAGGCATACGCGGTGGAGCCAGTGGGTGTGGCGACAATCAAGGCATCAGCGACATAGGTGGTCAGGTAGTGTCCATCAATCTCGGTGATCAGGCGCACCGGGCGTACCGTCTCCCCTCGGCCAATCGTGCACTCGTTGAGCACATCCCACGCCGCTACAACCCGGTCTCTGCTGCGATGTTCAGCCCGCAGCATCATGCGTTCTTGCAACCAGAAGTCACCGGCAAGAACGCGTTCGATCACTGACATCCAATCTTCTTGGGCTACTTCAATTAAGAAACCTAGACCCCCTAGGTTGATTCCCAGGATCGGTACCCGAGGAGGCGCACAAAGGTGACCGGCGCGCAGCATCGTCCCGTCACCCCCCAGCGCAACCAATAGGTCGAAATCCCCATCGCCGACCTGGCTACGCAGCGCCTCGTCGTAGAGCGAGGCGTGGATCGTGTTCAGGCCGCACTTGGCTATATGGCTTGCAATATCAGCCGCCAATTCAGCCGCCTCCCTACTACCAGGGTAAGCGGCGACGGCGACGCTTTTAGGTACCTTAGGTTCGATGGTCATCACTGCTATTATAGCTAAGAGGGTGGACTTTGCAGCCTCAATCCAACGCCTGGTCGCAGACTTGGAGATAGCCACAAGCTCGGCACCGGGTAGCCGAGTCATGAGAACGATCAGGTGTCCGACGCTCGGTCCGGCGAATCTCGGCCAACATATCTAGCTGTTCGCTTGATTCAGCTTCTTCTCGACCCTCTCGAGGACTTCTTTCAGCTTGCGCTGTTGCAGGCTGGTAGTAAGGTCGCCACGAGTACGCTCAGTTACCCCGCGCACCATATCGGTAATCCGCCGCAGGTTGCCAGTGATGGCGTCCGGGAAGTCGATCGTAACCAACAAGCCATAAATGTCATCCATAGCAGTCAGCAATCGCTCTGCTTCGTCGATGTGGTCGCACCTCAGAATGTCCAACACACGGCGGCGCAACTCCCCGACCGCCTCGCCCAGCCCTCCCAGGTAGGCAGAATACCTCACGCCCAATTCATCCGGTTCGGGCAGCGGCTCCCCGCCGACCAAGGCGTAGACGATGTTGGCTTCAGCGTACTCTTTGAGCGCCCCCTTGATGTAGCCGGCGTGATAGAGATCTGGGTAGGATGCCAACCCCTCCCGCAAGATTTCGAGCAGGTCATTGGCATTATCCAGTTGCTTTTTAGCCATTTCGCGCTCGTCCCGATGCACTGCCCGAATGGCCATTGAGCAGTGGCGGATCATGGTGCGGGAGTGCTGCAGGGCACGATCACGGGCGATGTTCTTCTCTTCTAGATACTGACGGATGTGTTCGCCGATGGTCTCCAGTTTCTCCATGAGTTTCAACCGTCAGAAGTAGGATCGGATGGCGGGGGTTGGAAGAGTTGAGCGGCTAGGGTGGTGCCCTCAGGGAGGACGACCTCGCCAAACTGAGCCTCAAAACGCGCCATGTGCTCTTTCAACGCACGCAACAGCAGCTTGGCGTTGAATGCCGTCATGACCACTCGATTTTTCACCCGAGCCTGCGATACTTGAGGCATTACCTGAGCGAAATCGATCACGATTTCGGAGCGTGAGTGAGTGATCACGGCGAAATTGGCGTACGTGGGTTCAAGATTAGAAGGCAGGTGGACACGCATGCGTCCACCTGCCTCTGGCTGCTTGGGCTTGGAAGACATGGGCATACTCCCGTGGAGTGGAGGGACGGCCTCAGACAGCCTGCGACCGCCTGAGGCCTTTCGGTTCCAATGACCTAGAAGGGGATCTCGTCCTCGGACTGTGGCCCAGGGGCCGTTACATCTCCCTGAGCCTCACCGTCAACCGCGTCGCCGCGGCCGCCGAGGAAACGGACCGTCTGCGCGTTAACCTCAAAGGAGGCGGCTGACGTACCGTCCTGCCGAGTCCAGATGCGCGGGTTGCCGTTCTCGTCTGCGGTTAAACGACCCTCCACCAGCACCTGGCGTCCCTTGCGCAAGTACTGATGGCTTGATTCAGCCTGCCGGCCCCAAACCGACACCCGGAACCAGACCGTTTCCTCATGCTGTTCACCGGAGCTGTCGGTATAACGGCGGTTGGTGGCTACAGACAGGTTGGTGACCGCTTGACCGCTCGGCGTGTAGCGCATCTCGGGATCGCGACCGAGGTTGCCAACGAGTATTACTTTGTGAAACATGGGGATCTCCTTTCCAATGGGGGTCAATTATCGGTTCGGCCCAGGCGACCGTTACAGTGTTCAGTTCACCCACTGGCTTATAGAACAATTGTACTAAAAAAATTAAGTTTTGTCAATACCTTTTGCATAATCCAATGTTCAGCCCCTTGGACTATGGTTAGCTAAGACAGGATTTCATCCAGGGATCATCCATCACAATCCATGGCCCCTAATTCGGTACAGATCCCCGAACGCGTGGGAAGCAGGGTTGGCTACGTCGCGGTCTCATCCAGAACTTGAGCGATGAAGTGCTGCATGCGCTGGTAGTGTGAGCCACGCCAGTAGACACGACCGCACGCCTGACAGCGACGGTATTCATCATAATACTGCCGCGTTTTGGGCAGGAGACTGTCAAGAATATCCTTCTTGCGAACGGACGCCAACAACCCGTTGCAACGTAGGCAGTGCTTAAACGGCTTGATTGATCCAGCTAGATCGAAGCGCTGTAAGACCTCAACTAACTGTCCCCGGGGGTGGGTCTCCCGCACACAGTAGCCGTGGGTCACCTCGCTCCTCTTGAGTAGACCGCGATCCCTGGTCAGCAGGATCCGCTCGCCGCGGCTCGACAGGCGGGCCAACTCCTCATCCTTGAAGTCGTTCCGATAGAGGGTATCGAAGCCCAACATGCGCAGGTATCCCGCCAACCGGCCCAAATGTGTGTCGAGCACAAAACGCGCCTCGCGCAGCGGCTGGGGGCGCACACGCAGGATGGGCGCGATGTCGATCGACTCGAAGACGGGATAGACGCTGATTCGGTCGCCATCTCGAAGGTGATAGGAGAAATCCACCGAAACGCCGTTAGCCAACATGAGATCGACTTCAGTGTGGGGTACGCCCAATGCCTCGATCGTGTCTTTGACCGACGGCCGACCAGCGAACGCATGGACGAAAGTCACCTGCCTTCGATCTAGCGGCAGAAAGTCGTTCAACTCGGCATAGAAGCGAAAGCTAGCCAAGGGCATGGGGGCTCCACAATGCCGTGGTCAACCATAGAATTGCGAAAAATGCCCCAGGCGCGATTCGAACGCGCAACCTAGGCTTTAGGAGAGCCTTGCTCTATCCGATTGAGCTACTGGGGCACACCGGGATTATAGCACGGCAGCGCCGGTTGCCGCGAGTGGTTGGGGCCAATCATTATAACTCGATCAGGTAGGCGGTGATGGGCTCTTTAAGATGAGCGAGTTGGAGTGATTCGAGCCTCTCCGCCTTTACGCCCTTCACCTGCTGGTAGGTGGCCTCGCTAAACAGGATCTGGGAACCCTTAGCTATTTCCTGCAACCGCTTGGCCACGTTGACCACATAACCAACTACTGTGTAGTCCATCACTTTCTCCGAACCGATGTTACCCACCACGACCTCGCCTGAGTGCAAGCCAATGCCCAGGCCTAGGCTATCCAGATCCTCGCCCGTCTCATCGCACAACTCTTGGAACCGGCGCTGCATCTCAATCGCTGAGTCAAGCGCACGCTGTGCATCATCCTCGCCCGTCACCGGTGCGCCGTAAAATGCCATCAGGCCGTCGCCTAGGTACTTGTCAAAGGTGCCGTGGTGGGTGAAGACCACCTGACTGAGGGACTGGAATACCCGATTGAGGGTATCGATCACCTCTGGCGCGGTATGCTCCTCAGTATAGCGTGAGAAACCGCGAATGTCAGCGAAGAGTACCGTCACCTGACGCACCTCACCGCCGAGCTTCAGGTAGCGCTCAGGATCGGTCAGGATGATGTCGGTCACATCCTCAGCCAAGAAACGGTCGAGGACTTGCCGCAACAGCCGGTTGTACGCTTCGATCTCATCGTACAGTCTCTTTATACGCAGTAATGAGCGCACACGGGTAAGCAATACGAGCGAACGGTAGGGTTTGGTGATGAAATCATCGGCGCCGGCCTCGATCGCCTTGACTTCCTCTTCCTGGCTATCGAATGCGGTGACGATCACCACCGGGACGAAGCGTGTCCCTGGCGAGCTCTTCATCGCCGCACAGAGCTCCAGACCGTCCATACGCGGCATCTGCACATCAACTAGCGCCAAATCAGGCGGTGATTGGAGCGCTATCTCAAGTGCCGTTTGCCCATCTGCGGCGGTTACCACCTCGTAACCGGCGTCAGTCAGATAGGCTTTGAGCAAATCCCGGTTAAGCCAGTCGTCGTCGGCGACCAGGATGCGCGCTGGCCGGTTGAAAATATCAGTCAGGTCCATGTCTCACTCAAACGAACTATTCGTAGCGGTATCGCGCTTCTTGAGATCCACCAGGTCTAAACTGTGCTTCGGGCGCTATGCCGCTTAGTTGAATTATACAGGCATCGGCTACAGGGCCAAATTGAACGCGATTCCAATCGTCAGATATTTATCACGATCAATTGCTTCATCATTCAGATTTCTCCTTCCAAGGCCTCAAATCATGATGGGCTTCATTCGCTTTTCCCCTTTATGCTACTACCATTGATGATTCCATCCAGTAATTCGCTACTGCGGACCCGGGATTTAAGAGGAACTGCGCATAACTTACGTATTATCAAGGTTGAGAGCGTGCTATTCAGCTCCAGATGCTATATTGTCCTATTCACATATACGCAGGCGAATCATTAAAAGAGAAGGCATTATTGGCGGGATTTTACATACGCGGCGTAGAATCTCAGCACAGTACTCAAATAGTATAGTTTTCCTATAGCGCTATAGGTAAACACAGAATATGGTTATATCCCCGTCTGAATTAATGGACAGGCCATCACAAAATATCTCTTTGATTGGAGAAGTTAAATGTCTCAAAAAAATGTGATTCTCGTGTTTTCAACATTGGCTATCGTTCTACTGATTCTCACCGGCTGCAGTGAAAAGCCCCAAGCAACGGCACCGCCTGTGGTAGAGGTTGCGACACAAACCGAAACCCCTCTTGAAATAGAACCTCAAGAAACCGTGACGCCTATATCGGAGGGTGAACCCGAACCCGCTGCTACAGCAGAAGAGAGTGACCATCAGTTCCCAATCTTTAATCCTTATGAGGGGCTTACTTCTGAGGAAATCGCACAAATTAATGCGGATGGTTTTTCTGGAAGTGACGAGGAAATTGCCCGGGCGATTTTAGAGTGGCAAGCGGAAAACATGTTTTATATTGGTGACCCTAACCAGCAACCCGATATCTCTCACCCCATGCGCTGGAACTATATGCTACCCGGTATCTTCCCCGTGAGTGAGATGGTCCAACAGCGTAGGTTAGAAAACGGAAAGATCTATGGTTTGTGCTGGGATTATGCTTCCATTTTTAATGCGATTGCCAACTACTACGGGTTGGAAGCACGCGTGACGGCAAACAAGGTATACATCTCCGATCTTAATCCTTCCATCGATAAATCAACCGCAAACGGCATGGGGCCGGAAGAGTTTGAAGCTCTACAACCCAGGTTGATAAAGCATGGTCTGACCTTGAGCTACGATCAGATTTGCCGGGCCGCGCGGGAAACATGGGCTCATTATCGAGCCGAAGTGAAGATCGGGGAAGAATGGATTCCGTTTGATGGCGTACCCGATGTTACTGAAGGACCAGAATATGAAGTTGCGGCATGGGATGAAGGGTACGACCCCGATCTCTTATACGCAGAAGCAGAACCTAGATCTGGGGAGATAGATCTTGCAGCCTTGGCTGAACTGCTTTCTGCAGCGCCGGTATCCGGGTATGAGGGAATTACAGACGACGCAGGCAACATGAATCGCGCCGCCAGCATGGATGATTTGATCGCGGGAAGGGGATTGGTGCCTTATTATCAAGATATCGATAGTGTGGCTGCTTTCCTGCACATCGAAGGTAATACCGAGGAGTTATCCGAGTACGTTGATATAATGGCCGAATATGAGGAGAACACAGGCAAGAAGTTATTTGTCATCGCAGATTTGATGATCTACACAACGGAAGAGATCGCGGCTGATGAATATATCCCGCTTTATAACGCGCTGACAGGATCGGATATGACGGAAGAGGAGTTTAACACGTATATCCAGTAACACTGTTAGATGATTGATTTCCTGAAAAACACAAGCAGGGAATGGAACTGTAGTGGATAGAATGTTGATCCCGGCCATGCGCGTGTTCGGCTGACGCTCCGCAACATCGCCTGCCGATCACTCGCCCTTTAGGCCGGGTCAAAGACCGCCACAACTCCAGCAGGGCGACGCCCAAGGTTACGAACACCGTCATCGCACCTAATATACCTACTAACCTTTCGAAGACATCCACGACCATCCCACACCTAAACCTTTGAAGCTATGGTCCCGCTCATCTTTGATGATCCTGACCAGTCAAAAGAGGTAACCTGGATTGAGTCTACCAGGTATTGACCCAAACGGTTCGAAAGCACGACCCACTTAATTGCTCACACACTTCTCCTGGGGAAAGTTGGTTAAAAGTAAAAAAAAATCCCGAAACGCTGGGACCGGTCTGGGGTTAAACGCGTCGATGGGTTTGCGGGCGAACAGAACTGCGGTGACTAATCTCCAATTATCTGGCCGTGCTGCTTCATGCATTCGACCAGTTCGTCCATCAGTCCCTTAAACTGCTCCTGGAGGTTTTCGAGGACGCCCTGGGCTTCCCTCAACGCTTGAATGCTCTCTTCAGTAAGCGGCATTGGGGCGCCCCATGGGTTGAGGGGCTTTGTTCCAGCAAATCTGCGGAGGTATCTCGCCGCCTGCTCTATTTCACGACCAACCCTATGTGCTTCCTTCCTCAATTCCTCGCATGGGTCCTCGCTCATTGTGACCCCCGTTGAATAATCTGAGACCGCCTTACACCAACTTAAATCATCCTAGCACTACTTTCTTACTGGCGCAATCGATGCAATATGAAACACCCTACTTCGTAGAGGCTTCCTTCTACCACTAATCCTTTCGCCGACTTTTCACATAGTCTGGTGAGGGGTTAGGCAACCAGTCTATGTTATTAGAAAATTTTTTATCCTCCAAACTAGTTTATCCGACCTCCTTATCACATTGATTATGAAATGCTTGTACCAAATTCTCAGCCTGGACTTTCCATTTGGCCCCAATAATTTCAAGTTCAAAAATTATTTCAGCTGAATGAAACTCGAGTCTTAATTTTGCCGAAATCGATGACCAACCAAAAAATTTTACGTCGTGCAAATCAATATCTCTGCTTGTATATAAAGATGAGAGAATAATCCGAGTATTCGTTTGCGCAATTACAATTGGATACTCCTCACCTTTAGCAATACCGATGGTAAAACCCTGTAATTCTTCATCTGGCATCAGCCAACCCAGAACATCTGATCTCAAACAGGCGATCTCTTTATCGGAGCCCGCGGGGATCTCCTGCAATCTTCTTGCCTGATATGAGGAAAAGGATGGCGCAAGGAACAGGAACATAACCGGAAAAGCTAAGATAAATGCTGGCGGAAATATACAGATGAAAGCCATTGCGGATCTTGTTTCGGGAATCAGGTAAAAGATTATTGATGCTAGTAGACCTACAACACTGGCCAATCCAATCGATATGCGAATTCGCAGCCACAGCATATTGGTATCACCCCCAATCTTTTATCCATTAATGGCCATGACTATTTTGATAATGGCGGTTTAACGATTCGAGATGGCGATCGTGGTTCAGTCTACCCTATATCATTTCGCCACGCATCCCTAGTCCACCGAAAGTCCTGGCGCCTTTCCAGGGCATGGGCACGCCTCCTCTGGGAGAAAGTGTCAACCATGTCTTTAGAATTTATTGTCAACTATGTCCTTGATTGGTTCACTCTTTTTGGCCTTTGATCGACAGTTCTAAAACCAAAAACCTGGAAACCATCAATGGTCTGACGACTTTTGAATTGCAGGGAATCTAGTTGAGACCAATATTCCTCCATATGAGAATAATCAATGCCTCCTTGAATACCCTTGAGGTAATAATTATAGTGATTGGAAAATATATTAGATGCAAATATATCCGCAACTTGAAGACCGACAGTCAGTCTCGAATCAGCAAATAGGGGCGCTTCAAGTATGTTAATAAAAGTACGTTCCGTTTCATGCCCAAAGATGAAACTCATATGGGATCTAGCTACGGTAATATCAAAACCCCTAAGCCCTTTCATTCTTGAATCTAATATCAATATCCCATTATTGTAAGAACGGTGTTCCGCAATATATAGGCTGAACCTTTCAACGAGTATTTGGAGTGCCTGTGTATAAATACTGGTATGAGAGGCCGGATCTTCGTGGTTCTTTAAGAATGAGACTGCAAAACATGACCCAGAGTTGTGAGAGATAAATGAGAGTAATCTTTCATTGAAGATGTGACGACGTTTGCTATTGCGATTTCGGTGGGACGCAATATCACGACCTTTAATTTCAAACTCTTCATCCCGCTTACTTGATCTTGCGAGGAGATCAGGAAAGAACTGACGTTTTAATGCAAGATATGCACGATCACGTGCTCGCCATTCCCATAATGGAAAGGCTACTGAAGCTAATGTAAATAAAGGTGTCTCTCCATCAAGTAAGGGTTCGTGGTGACCATAGGAACTTCCAGCTTCATCAATATAGAAAACGCATGTAGACATTTCCCCCTCCGTGAAGAAATGAAAAAGGCGGCTCATTCCTGAACCGCCTGGCTGCACTTGTGTTGCTATGAACGTTCACGTCAAAGACGTGGTCCAAGTGCATACGAAATATATACCAATTATTTAAGGTAGTCAATAGTACCAACAGGATTCTAATGCAATTCATATGCCAAAATATCCTTCCACGCACTCAGCAATGTTGGAATGCGGCATAACTAGTGATTCTCTGGAAAAAATTCCGTAATATGTCCCAAAACGGTGCATTTTACGGAATTCCTCCGACCCGCAAACCATTTGAGCAATTAGATCAGTGTCCGTCCTTTTTACAATAAATGCCCGACCTAATGCGAAGTCGGGCTTGGTTGCTTGGATGAAAGTCCCTGGTTCCCCACTGCGCCGAGGCTATATCCAAGTTGTTAGATTACACGACATTACTTGATGATGCAAGGGAAAAAGAATTTACCTCCACCCTTCCCTCCTGGGGACCAAGAGGGGGCGAATCAAAACCCCGAGGAGGTCGTTTTCAGCGGCTGTTTACCCTCAAAACAGCCGCTGATTCGAGTCAAAGTAGGGGCTGATTCGACTCGATTCAGCGGTTGAAAAAATTATTTCACGGCGTGGAATTGTGAGCCCTGCTTTGCTACTCCCCCTTGGTTGAGAAGAAAGCCCAATGGCACCTCCTGCGCGTTTGACAAACACCTCAATTTCACTATAGTTAAAAAAATACCGGGTCAAAGGGGGCAACTATGACCCAATCAGCGCGCATTCGCCGCCCGGTCCGTATTATTCTGCTGGCCGGGCTCCTTATATCATGGGGCACCATCGGATTCCCATACATTGCCGCGTCAGCCAATGATTCCCCCGCCACGGACAGTCCCACAGCCACTGCCACCTCTACACTCTTCCCAACCAACACCCCGTCGCACACAAACACACCGGTCCCGACCAACACACCAACACTATCTCCGACGATCGCTTCACCCGATCCAAGCATCAACCCCACAGATACACCAACGGCTACTATAACCCCCACTGACGGTTCTACTCCATCCTTCACTCCCTTGTATACACCCACACAAACCCCTACGGTCACAGCCACTATGACCATCACCTCAACTGCAAGCGCTACTGCCACGCCAACCCCTACGGCGACCGATACCACCACACCACTACCCAGTGAAACCCCCACGCCATCTCCCACCGTATCTTCGACACTAACACCATCCCCCACCGTAACCGCTACTTCGACTACAACCACCACAGTCACCAAACCAGCGCCGCCTACGCCCTGCCAATCTCAGGCGGTGCTGATCAACGAGGTCGCCTGGTCCGGCACCCTGGCCTCGGCGAACGATGAGTGGATCGAACTCCACAACCAAAAGCCGAACCCGATCGACCTTACTGGATGGACCCTCACCGATGAAGGTGACATCAACATCACCCTCACCGGCTCGATACCCGCCTACGGCTTCTACTTGCTCGAGCGAACCGACAACACCACGGTAGCCGACATCGCTGCTGACA
>JAUWHR010000092.1 GCA_030605795.1 Anaerolineae bacterium
GCGGCAATCAACCCTATCGATCCTGCCAAAGTGCGAACTACCTCCTCGGTAACAAACTCCAGGTTGAGCAGATCAACGAAGTGCTCGCCCGAGAGCGAGAACAAGAGCATGGTGGGCAAGGCTGCGCCAACATAGGCTAGCATGAGTGTGTTAATCATGGCCGCAACATGATCCTGCCCCACACGCATTGCGCGTCGATACAAGCTACCGATTCCCAAGGTGGGGTCAACCGCAAACAACTCAAAGACCACGGAGGCCTGGGTTATCACCAAGTCGTCGAGGGCACCCAACGTTCCAATCAACACGCCCGCCAGAACTAGACCCCGCAAATTGATGCGGATATTTGACTGCTGGATGACGAATAGCGCATCTTCATTGCCAAAGCCTGTCAGGCGGGTTAAATCGACGAAGAATGTGATCACAAGACCCGTGAATACCAATGTGATCAGCAACCCTAGAACCGCGGCATGTGTCTTTAATGTCCAGCCATAGACCAGATAGAGGGTGATGGACAGCAACATAGAGGCACCCATGATACTTACCGCCACAGGATCCTTACCTTGTAAGATGTTGGGGATAATGTAGACCAGGATCACCGCGAGGCTGACGAACATTCCCATCAAGCCCCGCGCCCCCTTCCAACCGCCGACTAGGACGCTAAAGAGTACAAAGGCAGCAAACAGCCAAAACAGAGAACGGGTACGTACGAAATCAACAAAATATGCATTCAGTACGCCATCAGGACCCTGGCCGATGTCGATCAATACCCGATCACCAGGATAGAGGGTTAGCCCTTCAGGTCGAATCTGACGCTTTCCATAGTCAATCTCTAAACCATAACCTTTCCATGGCCCTTCCAGCACTTCAACGCGTAGGATCTGATAAGGCTGGATCAGATCACCCAGGGCTATAGTACCCTCCTCGACAATTTCCAGGACCTCGGCCTTAACCATGTCGGAACCAAGACCAATCCTGCCAACTCCTTCATCGGGGACGTGAGTGTCCGATGGCAGGCGCGGCACCACAAGTAGGATTAACACTGCGATGATCAAGAGCAATACCAAGGCCAAGGCCAAAAAAAGCCGCATTTCTTTTGTCATGCTTCATCTCCAATATGAATCCAGTGATTATACCAATGTGCCACGCTGCACCAGGACCACATAGGCAACGCACCTGTAGCAGACCACTTCCAATTTAGTGAGCGTCATAATGAATCGAAAATTATCATCAAGCCAACCACTTTACTGTCGTGGATCGCCTTTCGTCAAGTAGTGATCAGTCGCTCGACCGCTCACAAACCCAGCACCTGATCGGACTGAATGACAACACCATTCTCCTCCAGCACGAGGCGCGCTGACTCTACCCCGAACGGTTCACCTATGTCATCGGTGATGGAGATATATACAGTAAGCGTTGGGAATCTCGAAACATCGACCTGGCAGACATGAACCTGCGGAGGTCCCAGAAAAATATGGGATTATTAACCTGGGATGACCTTATATAAGAAGGGTTAGTTTATCCGTTACTACTCAGCCTACCCTCCCGCAGGTTATGATTGATAGCATTTATCGGTTTGAATATCCGGTCGAGACGCGATTCTGTGTCAAAACAACATCCAAACCTGCGGGAGGGTGAGTAGTTACGTTTATCCTTAAATTAATTTCTAAGGGCAAACATCTTAACACCCATTGGCCTTTCAGCCTGTGTGGTGAAATGCAGGTTTTGTTGCCTCTCGTGGTGACAAAGTTATCGAGGATAGTGTAATAGTGTCCTAATATTTACCATTCTTTTGGCAAGCCATGCATAATTAGGATAGCACGAGAGGTGTTCCGTGGATGGGGTGAGAGGAAACATGGATCTCAATGCCATAAACTTCCGATAATTCATCTGGGGTTAGCACCTGCGCTGGCTCCCCCACATTGCGTACTCTGCCATCTGAAAGCAAGGCGACCCGGTCGGCAAACCTCGCCACAAGGTTGAGATCATGCAAAGCGATCACTACCGCGAAGTCCTCCTCAAGAGCTAATTCACGAACCAGTTTGAGCACCTCATCTTGATACTTGAGATCGAGATGTGCGGTAGGTTCGTCAAGCAGCAAGACCGAAGGGGTTTGCGCCAGCGCTCGGGCGATCAACACCCTCTGCTGCTCGCCACCGGAAAGCTGTCCCACTTGCCTATCCGCCAAATGTGCAGTGGCTGTTTTTACCATGACTTCATCCGCGATCTGGTGGTCTGACTCACTTTCCCGCGCAAACCAACTCAGATAAGGTGTACGCCCCATCAGTACCACATCCCGGGCTGTAAAAGCTTCAGGCAATTGTCGCGCCTGGGGAACCACGGCCAAGTTGCGAGCTCGCTCAGAGGGTGATAAACGGTTGAGGTCCTGATTGTTAATATAAATCCGTCCCTCGATGGGTGGTAGGATGCCACTAGCAGCTTTGATTAAAGTCGTCTTGCCCACCCCGTTGGGGCCAACGACACCCAGCACCTCACCTGGCGGCACGGCGAGGGAAATACTGTACAGCACAGGTTTCTGACCATACCCGATGGTCGTGCTATCGAAACGCAGCCTGGCCATCACCAGAACCTCACCTGCTTTGCCCGTCGCAACAACCACAGGAAGAACGGGGCGCCGATCACCGCAGTAACGATACCAACCGGCAATTCCCGCGGAGCAAGGATAGTCCTGGCAACGATGTCTGATGCCAGTAGTACCGCTCCTCCTGTGACCATCGCCAAAGGAATCAGCCGGCGGTAATCCGGACCCCATAATAACCGTACTAGATGGGGCACAATCAAACCGATGAAGCCGATGATGCCGGAGAACGAGACGGCCGTGGCCGCAACCAACGAGGAAGCGGCGACGATGACCAGCTTGTAGCGCTCCACATGCAAACCAAGTTGTAAGGCCTGCTCATCGCCAAACTGAAGAACGTTTAACGGGCGACCGAGAAATAGCAGAACAGCAAGACCAACAAACAGGTAGGGTAAAGCCGCCAAGACAGGAGGCCAACCCCCCAACGTGGAACCACCCATCAGCCAAGCAATAGCCCGGTACAGCTCATCGGTAGAAAGGAGCATGATAAGACTAGTGAGGGCTGAGGTAAAGGTACTTACCGCCACTCCGGCCAGGATTAAGGTGGTTATCGGCGTCGTTCGACCAACGCGAGCGAATATATACACGAGCCCCACCGTTATGAGCGCCCCAGTAAAAGCCGCAGCCGGTATCGTGACCATACCGAGCACGGTTGTAGGCCATTGAGCGGACATTGCCAGAACCGCAGCCAGACCGGCTCCTGAAGCCACCCCAATAATGTATGGATCAGCCAGTGGGTTGCGGAACAACCCTTGATAAGCAGCCCCGCTTGCTCCTAACGCCATCCCAGTCAGTGCAATTAGTGCAGTATGTGGTAAACGAATCTGGTACAGGATAGTATCGAACGTACTTGGCCAGTCAACCTCGATTGCGGTGAATGAAAGACGGGAGAGGAGAATCTTGAAGATCACGTTGGGAGGTATGGCGACAGGGCCGATAGCCGCGCTCAAAACAGCCATCACCAAAAGCCCACCCCCGGTCCATACCCAGGGGGTGAGAGATTGCGATCTCACCCCCTGAATTCGACTTGGATGCCCATCGGCAGAAGTCTTACGTTTTTCCTTTCCCAATTATTCAAACCTCTCTGGATGGAGGATCATCGCCATGGCTTCCAAGGCATCTACCATACGCGGTCCTGGGCGATCGATCCAATTGGCATCGATGCCATAGACCTCTTGGTTGACGACGGCCGAAATGTCACCCCAGCCAGCGCGCTCCGACACGGACGCTGGCGTTGTCGACACCCAAGGCCCAGCACTGAAGATCATCACCGCTGGATCACGAGCAACCAATTCTTCCAAGCTGAATAGGACATATCCTTGCACGTCAGCGGCAATGTTCTCGCCCCCAGCCATACGGATCAAAATATCCTGGAAGGTGTCTGTCCCGATGGTCCATGGCGCGTTAGGATCTGTGCCATCGACCTCATAGTACACTTTAACGGGTTCCGCATCGACCAATTTCGAAATAACGGCATCGACGCGAGCTTTCAAACCTTCCACCAACGTCGCAGCTTCAATTTCTCGACCGGTCAACTTTCCTGCCGTCTCAAGGATCTGGTACAGATCATCCATGCTCATCGGGTTAGGGAGCACGAACACCGTAAGACCTAAATCCTCAAGGGCTTGGACATGTTCGGGGCTGTTGATCATAGCCGCTAGAACAAGGTCCGGCTCCAACGCGATGATATTTTCCGCGTTCAGATCGCCATACATACTACCCACGCTGGTGATATCGACAGCCTCTGGCGGGTAATCGGAAAATTCGTCACGACCCACGACCTGAGAACCAGCGCCAACAGCAAACAGGATTTCGGTGTTTGACGGGGCGATGGACACAATACGTTGTGCGGGCTCAGGTAGGCTTACCTGCCGGTCGAAGCCATCGGTTAGCACAATCAGCTCCGACGTTGGTTCAGGTTCCTCCATCAGTTTTTCCGTCGGTTCCGGCATCGTTGTATCCGTCGGGGGAGGCGGCGATGTTGGCTTAACGGTCGTAGTAGCCACTGGTGCGCAGGCGCTGAGAAGGTAGGCGACGACAAGAATGGTCGTGACCAGGTAAGTCATTGACTTCTGTTTATTGAACATATTGTCTCCTCGCAGGCGTAAAATTGCCAGAATTAAGCAGTATACAAATGTCTACTCATGTTGTCTGCTAAAATAAAGGCCCCTGTCAGTGCGACAGGGGGTGTTTTTGTTATGCTGCCACCCCCTTTCCACGAAGGTTGTGGTGAATGCAATCTAGGCGGGCGTCCTGGCTCTCCGCGTACGCGGATTACAGTTGCGGGACAGCGCCGGACTCACACCGGCTTCGCCTTTAAGCCCTCCCATCCGGGGGACGGGCACCTATACTGCCTCACTATTTAATTGTGGCTAATATTATATCCATAAACGCATTTAACGCAAGCCGCCGCAGGCTTTAGCCTGCGTGTTCTCAACCCTAAAGGGTACGACTAACAGATCAAATCGATGCTAAACTACACCTGCCACGATGGTAATACAACCACGACAAATCTTGTTCCTATTCCCGTTTGTCGGAGGAGCCATTGAGTCTCGAAAGTAAACAACGTAGCAAACCCAAGTTCCCCATTTTTGACCTTGTAATCCTGACCATCATAGTGGTCGGATTGGCACTGACTCTCATTGTACAGTCGTCACCCCCAGATGCAGTTCCACCACCGACCACACCGCCTTCCACCGCATCCCCCACGACGACAGCAACCTCTTTGCCAACGGAAACCCCAATCACAGATCTGGTGGCTTCACCCACCACACTGCCTGCTACCGCCTCCCCCACAGCAACGATAACCTCCACGACAGTCACAACCCAGGTCTCAAACCTGGAGGCCACACCCATTCCTCTAGGCAGTAGGGACATCTTTCACTTCACCTTTGCTGTATGTGGCGATAGTCGAATGGGCGACGAAGTGTACAAAGAGATCTTACGCCGAGTTGAACAAGATAATGTTGCCTTCTTAGTTAACACTGGCGACTTGGTCAATCGTGGTACCGTCGATCAATTTCAAAGATTCGCCGAGTTGATGAACGGTTTCACAGTCCCATTCTTCCCTGCTCCCGGGAACCACGACGCTAATATCGGTTCGTTGGATGAGTTCCTCCAATATTCTGGCGCACCGGCTGAGCACTATTCCTTCGATTTCGGTCAAGGGCATTTCGTAGTGGCCGACAGTCACCACGGCGGAATAAATTCCCGCGAACTAGCCTGGTTGGAGGCTGACCTGGTCGCCACAGATCAACCGCTTAAGATGGTTTTCCTCCATCACCCACCATTTGATCCTGACGGTTCCGACCACATCATGGTTTATGGCAATGAGAAGTTCATGGCTTTAATGGAAAAGCACAATGTGTCCTATGTCTTCGCTGGACATATCCATGCTTATGTCGAGGGTTTTCGAAATGGCGTGCGTTATATCATCACCGGCGGCGCTGGCGCTCCCCTTTATGGCGCAGAGCACCCCCAGGCTTTCTACCATTACATCCTAGTAACGATCAACGGCACGCAAGTTAGCACCGAAGTCGTCAAGATCAAACCGTAAAAATCTTTCCAACAGCTTTCTACATATCATTCCGCTATAGTACCTGTTGAAACACCGCAGTGGGCAGTCACTTCTCCATATCAAGTAATCTGCGTTCATTCGGCAACAAGAGAACGAGTGGGATGCCAAGCAGCATTAGCACCGCGCTTGCGGTGAATGCCTGTCGGAGGCCGATAAGGTCACCCAAAGCCCCCATCACTACTACTGCTCCTGAGCGGATGGTAAAGCCTAAGGCCATGTATAGGCCGTTGGCTAACGCGCGATTCTCAGGGAAGTTCTCCTGCACTAAGGCCATAAGAACCGGGGTGATCGATAACGAGGTAAAACCAAGTAAGGGCAAGATAGTGATTTGAGCCCAGCCGCTGACAGTCAGAAAAACGAACATGAAGATCGGTGTCGTCACTAGCGAAATAAACAGGATGAGCCGTCGTCCAAGCCGGTCGCTGATCGATCCCCCGAGCAGTGCTCCCGCCACACCCGCTGCCTCTAAGATGGTGAGAGAGAAACCTGCGAACCATAGGTCAACCCCTTGCTCGTTAAGGAAGATGGGAAGGAAAGTAGTAAGTGCAGAATTCAAAAAGATTCGAACGATGATGATGCCAACCAGTGGCGCCATTACCGGTCGCATTCGCTTTAACGCTGACCTCCAAGGCAATCCCTGGTCTACCTTGAGGGGACGACCCGGCGACTTCCTGAGACGACTGTAAAGAAAAGCCGAGGCTAATAGGCCGGCGGGTATTAACCAGGGTAAGCCTTCCGGGGTAAGGAACTTGACGACAGTGACGACCACCACCGGTCCAATTGTGCGTCCAAGCTCGCCCCCGACCATCCACAAACTCATACCACGTCCCAGGTTCCGACCTGATACCGAACCAACCATCACCGGCCCCACTGCGTGAAGCGCAGCTGAACTAAAGCCGGTTATCGTTAATAATAGTGCCAATACAGCATAACCGGGCGCAACGCCTAACAAACTCATCATCGTTGCTGTAACAGCTGGAGCCAGGATGACCAGGTAGCGCAGACTGACCCGGTCCGACAGATGTCCTATGACCGGCTGGAGCAGTGACGGAATTTGCAGAAAAACTATAAGAAGACCGGCCTTAGTTTTAGAAAGAAGAAATCTACTGATGAACTCGGGTAAGAGGGGTGGCAAGAAGGCAGTATAGGTGTCGTGAACTGCATGGACAGCGGCTATCGTCAACACACGGCCAGTCTGAAATCGTTCGCCACTCAATCCTTGATCGATACGCTCATCCTCAGGCGACTGTTCGATGTCCTTGCTGGTGGTTGTCATGTTGGCTCCATAGCAGTATATTGTCGGTTTCTTTAAAAAATATCGCTTTGCTAATCGCCTATCTTAATACCCATTGTAGCTTGCATACTTCGGAATTATACGGCTAAATGTAAACTATCGGTCATTCATAAATCCATCAATAACGAAAAGACTTTACGTCGAGGTCTAGTAACTTATAATTGATCACCGCCACGTATAACACAAACAATACCGATAAGAGGAGATATCCATGACTGAGGCAACCATCCCAACCCGCAAAGAACTTGCACCTGAACACACCTGGAACGCCCCCAGCGTCTTCCCCTCCGTCGAAGACTGGGAGGTCGAGTTCAAAAAAGTCTCGGATAGCTTATCAGACTTGGGAAAGTTCCAGGGGCTCCTATCAGATGGCCCCGCCACACTTGCGGATGCCTTGGAGGTGTTCGACGACATGACCCGCCGTGTCGGCATAGTCTTCATCTACGCCGGCATGTCACACTACGTCGACACGACAGACCAGGAGGCGGCAGGAAGGTTCAGCAAGGCTCAAGGGTTGTATGGAAAAACTCTCGCCGCCATCGCCTACCTCGATCCGGAGCTTCTCAAAATCGGTGAAAGGACTCTCCGACAATGGGTGGTAGATGAGCCGCGCCTCACCATCTACGAACACTATTTCAGCAACCTCTTCCGGAAGCAGGTGCATATCCGCTCCACGGAAGTTGAAGAGGTACTGGGTTTGCTCGCCGATCCTTTCTCAGGCGCCCGTTCCACCGCCAGAATGTTGACCGACGCCGATTTCAAATTCGAACCAGCCGTATCTAAAGACGGCCGCCAAGTATCGCTCACTCAGGGGACATTGGAGAAAATCCTCACCGGAGCTGATCGCGAAGCTCGGCGCACAGCCTGGGAGAATTATGCAGACACCTACCTCGCCCATAAAAATACTCTGGCCAATAACTTAATCACCTCTATCAAGCAGAATGTGTTCATGATGCATGCCCGTCGTCATAGTTCAACGCTCGAAGCGGCGCTTTTTGAACATAACATCCCGGTTGAGGTTTTCCACAATCTAATCGACACCTTTCGCAAAAACATCCCAACATGGCACCGTTATTGGGCAATCCGGCGCGAAGCGCTCGGTGTGGAAACCTTGCATACTTATGATATCTGGGCGCCCCTCACTACAGACCAGCCCCATATCTCCTACGACCAAGCCGTCGATTGGATTTGCGACGGCTTAGCTCCGTTGGGCGACGAGTACACCGACCTGATACGAAAGGGGTGCCTTACCGACCGTTGGGTCGACATCTATCCCAACCAGGGTAAAACGGCAGGCGCCTTCTCACACGGTTCCCCCGGCACACATCCGTTCATCGTCATGAGCTTCAACAATGACATCTTCAGCCTCAGCACACTTGCCCATGAGTTGGGACACTCCATGCATTCGTACCTGACCTGGCAGAACCAGCCGATCGTTTATAGCCGTTATTCACTATTTGCAGCAGAGGTAGCCTCAAACTTCCACCAAGCAATGGTGAGAGCTTATCTCCTCGAGAAGGAAACCGATCCGCAATTCCAGATCAGTTTGATTGAAGAGACGATGGATAACCTGCATCGTTATTTCTTCATCATGCCAACCTTAGCCCGCTTCGAACTGGAAGTACATGAGCGGGTTGAACGAGGCGAGGGGCTAACTGCCGAATCGATGATCGAGCTCATGGCCGATCTCATCAGTGAAGGTTACGGGGACGAGATGCACCTCGATCGTCAGCGCGATGGCATCACCTGGGCTACATTCTCGCATCTATACATGGATTATTATGTCTACCAATACGCGACTGGCATCTCCGGTGCGCATGCACTCGCCAACCGAATTCTTTCCGGAGAAGAGGGCGCGGCTCACAAATACCTAAATTTCTTGAACGCCGGCAGTTCAAATTACTCGTTAAATTTACTCGAGCTGGCAGGCGTCGAACTCACTACACCTCAAGCCGTGGAGGAAACTTTCGCCGTGTTGGCCGGTTATGTTGATAAATTGGAGCAATTAGTTTGACAATGTTAGATTTCACTCTAGGTGTCATTGCGAGGCGCGCTGTTTGCGCCGAAGCAGTCCCCTAGCGTGCTTGGAGATTGCTTCGCGGAGCCGAAGGTCCTGAGGTATCGAAGGGCTCGCAATGACAAATGTAACATTGTCCAGTTAGTTAAGTACGATTGAGATAAAGAGCACCGCGTGGGAACCCACTCAACTGAGCAGCTTGCCTTCATACCGGCCGAGCAACCACTCTACCGCAAATTCATACTCGTCTTATACTCCTTCTACTTTTCACTTGACGCCTGTACTTGCGCCTCCAGCACCGAGCCGAAAGCAGCTCCCACAAACACAATCACCCCAGAAAGGTAAATCCAAAGCAGCAAGCTTACTATAGAAGCCAATGACCCATATACCAAACCGTAATTATTTAAACCTGAGGTTATGAACCAAGCAAATATGCCCTTGGCAATTTGCCACAAAAACCCGGCAAGGGAAGCCCCTCCCAAAGCTGCCCGCCAAGTCACCGACCGATTTGGTAATATCCGATATAGCAACCCAAGCAGGAGCACTGTCACCCCCAAGTCCATCCCAAGACGCAACCAGCGCCATAAAGCGGAATTCGTTCCGGACCATGACCAAGGAATAAAAGCACCCAACCATACGGAAACAATGAACAGGGAACCTATTATCAAGACGGTTAAGATGGCCAACACACGACGGCGCCAGAACGAACGAGGTGAAGCTCCCCAGATCACATTAAGCGTCGATGAAAGTGAAATGAAGACCGCGGAGGCTGACCACAATAAAAGCACGCCACCAATCACCTCAATTGTGCCTCTAACGCGCAACGTCTGATCGAGTATCACCCTCACGTTGCCTGCGATAGCTGGCAGCACCTCCTCAAGATAGCTATTCAGCGATCGCCGAATGCCCTGTAAGCTCAGCAAACGGCTACCGAGGAAGATGAGAAACAGAAGCAGTGGAAATAGAGAAAGCAACAGATGATAAGCCAGCCCCGCTGCACGCAAAGCGCACTCGTGCTCGATAAACACCTGATGCGATTCCTTAATTACCCGCCACACTCGAGCTAAATTAATTGAATTGGTCTTATTGGCCTCCCGCTCAACCATTGACTACTCTGTATTAGAAGATCCTATGATCCTCAATTCACTCGTTGAACAATTCACCGACCGATCGACCCTCATGCGCCCGAAGTATCACTTCTCCCAATAAAGGTGCTACTGAGAGTATGGTCATATTAGGCAAACGTTTGTCAGGTGGGATAAAAACTGTATTAGTAGTCACGATCTCTTTGATCGGCAACTTCGCCAGATCTTCGGTTGCTGATTGGACAAGTAATGGATGGGTGAACGAAAGGTATATATCCCGAGCCCCATGATCCTTGACAATCTTTACCGCTTCGCTCATGGAGCCTCCGGTGAGCACCTCGTCATCCACCAAGATCACGTCTTTCCCGGTCACATCACCAATCACTGTCGTCGCCCGAGCGCGCAGGTTCTCAACCCGGCGACGTTTTTCGACGAACGCCAGCGGGACTCCAAGCTTAGCCGCGAAATTGCGCCCCTTCTTGGCGAAACCCAGATCGGCGGTGGCCACGACTACATCCTCCAGCTTCTTCTCTAGGAAATAGTCGCTCAGTATGTGAAAGGCGGTCAGGACATCACCGGGGATGGAGAAGAAGCCCTGAATTTGACCGGCGTGGAGGTCGATGGTCATGTAGCGGTCTGTCCCGGCGACTTCGATCATGTCCGCCACGAGTCGGGCGGTAATCGGTACCCGGGGCTGGTCCTTTTTATCTGATCGGGCGTAAGCCATGTAGGGAAAAACAGCCGTGATCCGCCCGGCTGAATCCCGCTTTAGGCAGTCGATGGTTATCAGCAACTCCATGATGTTCCGGTGTACTGGAGGATTCATCGATTGCACGATGTACACATCCTGTCCCCGAACGCTGCCGTGCAACCTCACGAAAAGGTTTTCATTCGGGAACTGGATCAGGTCATAGCTCTCCAGTGGTAAACCCAGATAATCGCTAATCTCCTGAGCCAGCTCTTGGCTGGCGCTGCCGGAAAAAAGTTTGATTTCACCGTAGCCAAACATCTTCCCCATCTTATTTTTTGCCCTCCGATTTGGCATGCCACTCATCTTCACCTTCCAACAACGCTGTGATCGCCTGACGGGGAGATAGTTTCCGAGTAAGCACTCGCTCCAGGGCTTCCTCGAATCGTCCATCAGGCTGGCGAGTCATAAATCGAGCGGTAAGATGATCTCGCAGAAGGAGCTCCATCTCCGATCGAATTCTTTCCCCCTCACGAACCCTCCATTCGCTGGAGTCTCGCAAGTGAGAACGATGGCGGGCAATCTCTCGTGATAATTCTGGGATCCCTTCACCCTGTGTAGCTACGGTAGCCAACACTGGTGGATCCCACATCACCCCATCTGCTTCCACCTCGTCCCGAATCAGGTAACCTCGCCCTTCCCGCGTGGGGCGAGCCATCTGCAACGTCGTCCGCAACACCCGTAAGGTATTATCTGCGCCATGAATATCCGCCTTGTTGACCACCAAGATATCAGCGATCTCCAGGATGCCGGCTTTGATCGCTTGTACCTCGTCACCCATGCCGGGAGCGCTGACGACAACCGTCGTATGAGCGGTACGAGCGATATCGACCTCGGCTTGGCCAGCCCCGACGGTTTCGATCAGGATGATATCAAAGCCAACGGCGTCTAGCGCTTGGACCACCCCCGCGGTGGCCCTGGCCAAACCACCTAGCGCCCCCCGACTGGCCATGCTACGGATGAATACCCCTGGGTCACCGGCCAGATCACGCATTCGAATGCGATCACCGAGGATAGCACCACCACTAAAAGGGCTGCTGGGGTCAACAGCCACGACTGCAATCGTTTCACGCTCCGCTTCCTTCCCACCTTCTACTGAGCGCATGTGCAGCACGAGCCGGTTCACCAACGTCGACTTTCCCGTACCCGGTGCACCAGTCACACCCACTATATGCGCCCGACCTGTATGCGGGTACAAGTCGGACAGACAGTCCAAACCTACAAGCTCTTCATTTTCAATCTGGGTTAGGAGACGGGCAAATGCCAGGCGATCACCATCCATGAGCTTAGCAACCAGGCTCATCGTTACCTTGCCTTCAGCCTCGAGACGGGCCCGCGCCGACTGCCTCGATAAAAGCTTGGACAATGGTCTGGGTGCTGGTTCCAGGCCCGAAAATCGCGGCTACCCCCATCTCTTTCAAGCGTGGAATGTCCTCGTCAGGGATGATCCCGCCAACCATCACCTGGACATCCTGTTGTCCTTGTTGATGTAGCAACTCCAGCACCCGGGGCAAAAGCGCCATATGAGCGCCCGATAAAATTGATAGCCCAACGGCGTCGACATCCTCCTGCAAAGCCGCCTCGGCAATCATCTCCGGCGTCTGACGCAGCCCGGTGTAGATCACTTCCATCCCCGCATCACGCAGCGCTCTGGCGACAATCTTGGCGCCGCGATCATGACCATCAAGCCCTGGCTTGGCGATCAGTACTCGTAATTTCTTACCGGTCATCGTAGTTATCCAAATGTCGAGAAGTATGGCCGCCGCGATTATACACCAGCCTGCTTATCACCGCCGATTAATAATGAAACCTCGCCTAAGCTGGTCAACCGAAATCAAATCCCCGTCATTTATGCGACGAGGTGTATGAGCCAGCCTCACTCTATTCAGACACCAAACCAATAAGCGATGTCCTATACCTAGATAACGGTGGCAACTCCGTCATACGGACGGGACTCTCAACCACCCTCGATCTCTATGCCGTCGTGTCAGCGACTACTCGCCCTGTCCACAGCCATTGAGACGATCGGTTGTTGATCTAAGTATCAATCTCGGAAAAAGCCACCAAGTTTTCAAAATCCTCGGTCTATAAACCCAGATAGGGATTTAGTTTATCAATAATTCGATTCTTTGGCACAAAACCTATCAGGCGCTCAACTGGCTCACCATCGACAAAAAGGATTAAAGTCGGGACTCCCAAGATGCCAAAGCTCATGGTAGTGTTGAGGTTGGCGTCGATGTCCAACTTGTAAACCTTGACCCTACCGTCCCATTCTTCAGCCAGCTCCTCCACGATCAGGTCCATTTGCTTGCAGGGATGACACCATTCGGCTCCAAAATCAACCAGCACCGGTTGAGATGCCTGCAGCACCTCGGTCTTAAAAGTATCGTCACTGATATCAGTAATAGCTACCATCACTCCTCCATGCTCTAAGCTGGACAAATCTTGGCCGAGATACTACCGACGGTATCGGATTTTGTCAACCCATAGTCCCGCTTGACGCCGCCGTTTGCCCATGGTATTATGACTCGTCATGCATTTAGCACTCTCCCATCGAGAGTGCTAAATTACCAAAGAGGTATGGGTGAAACCGATTAACGAACGCCAGGATACTATTCTGGCGCTTATCTTACACGAATACATAGATACAGCCAGACCGGTCGGGTCGAAACGGTTGGTGGACAAGTATAGTCTTGAAGTTAGTCCCGCTACTGTCCGAAACGAGATGGCGGTATTGACCGAAGCCGGGTTGCTGCGTCAACCTCACACCTCTGCAGGCCGTGTGCCAACCGAGTCAGGCTACCGTTACTTCGTCCGACGTCTCCTTGGAGAGGCTGATCTACCACCGGCAGAGAAGCGCCTGATAAGCCACCAATTTCACCAAGCAACCGCTGACATTGATGAATGGGTTCAATTGGCGGCTTCTGTGCTCGCCCAACACTCAAGGGTCGCATCTCTAGCTACTACCCCCTGCCCCGAACGGGCAATTTTTAAACATCTGGAGTTGATATCGACCCAAGGCCGTCAGGTGCTGCTTATTTTGGTTCTTCAGGGCGGTGATGTTCGCCAGCAAATGCTAGTTCTGGCTGAAGCGACCGACCAAACCCACCTGGCGGAGGTGGCAGCCCAGATTACAAATGTTTGTTTAGGCAAGGACACAAACAAAGTCGCTCGCCAAGCAGAACGCTTCCCCACCCTTGCCCAGGAGGTTACCCGCTTGGTGGCCGACGTCATGGCGCGGGCCGATGCTTTATGGACTGGAGATATCTACAGCGACGGCTTTATAAATATGCTGTCACAGCCCGAGTTCGCTGACTCTCCGTCTGCACGCCACGCGTTGAGAGTGTTCGAAGAACGTAATTTCTTGGAAGAGGTACTAGCTAAAGTGCTCAGCCCAACCGTCGGTGGTATCCAGGTGGTCATCGCTGGTGAAGGAGCCTGGGAAGAACTTAAGGACTGCTCAATGCTCCTGACCCGCTACGGCGCACCCGGCTTTGCCACCGGTGCCCTTGGCGTACTTGGCCCGACGCGTATGGCTTATGGTCGTACAATCTCGACTATGCGGTACGTGGCCGGCCTGTTAAGTGACCTTGTGATAGAGACCTTTGCTGGATAAGATGTAGAATGGGAAATCAGTCTAAGCCTCTGACGAAACGAGGCGAGCGATCGCTTACCATTATTTATTTAATCGCATGAATGCCACTTCCCCGATTTTGATAAAGGGACAGAAATAGGGAGAACCAGTGACAAAGCGTAAGAAAAAATCCGACGATCAAAAACCGCCGGTGGAAGAGCAAGAACTTCTCACCACAGAACAAGCCAAGCTTGACCAGGAAGTATCGGAAGAGCCCTCAGAGCAAGTCCCATCTGACGAAATAGAAGCGATCGAGAAAAACTTTGAGGAATTACAATCTGAAATCGGGGCGCTACGCGCCCAAACAGACGAGTACCTTGACGGATGGCAACGCTCGCGAGCTGAGTTCGCCAACTATAAAAAGCGCGTTAAGCGTGAAAAAGAAGAAATGCGCGCCCAGGTTACCGGAGAGATCTTAACCCATTATCTCGGCGTTATCGACGACCTTGAACGGGCTCTGAAAGATCGACCGGTGGAAAGTGAAAGTAACGCCTGGGCCGAGGGAATTGAACTAATCTTCACCAAGCTTAAAACCATCCTCGAATCGGAGGGGGTCGAACCGATCGTGGCTGAAGGCAAAATCTTCGATCCAAACTTCCACGAAGCTGTCACTTATGAAGAGAATGACGATCACCGAGATGGAGAGGTGATCGAAGTTATTCAAAGAGGGTATAAACTAGGCGACCGTGTACTTCGCCCGGCGATGGTGCGTGTGGCCAAGTAGGAGGCACTCAATATGGGAAGAATCATTGGCATCGACCTTGGTACAACCAACTCAGTTGTCGCCATCATGGAGGGTGGAGAGCCCACGGTCATCCCTTCTTCGGAGGGAGGTCGGCTCATCCCCTCGGTGGTCGCGATGAACCCCACAACGAATGAGCGTGTAGTCGGTCAGATAGCCCGGCGGCAGGCGATTATCAATCCTGAGAACACCATCTTCTCAATAAAGCGCTTTATGGGGCGCAAACATTCAGATCCCGAAGTAGAACGAGCTCTTGATATGATTCCCTACAAGGTCAGTGCTGCCCCCAACGGTGATTTACAGGTCCATATGGGCGGGAAGGAATATTCCCCACCGGAGATTTCAGCCATGATCTTGGCTAAGATCAAGGCTGATGCCGAAGCTTATACCAGCGAGAGTATCACCCAGGCGGTGATTACTGTTCCCGCCCACTTCAACGACGCCCAGCGCAACGCCACTAAGGACGCGGGGAAGATTGCGGGCTTGGAAGTGCTGCGCATAATAAACGAACCAACAGCTTCCTCCCTAGCGTACGGCCTAGATAGAATGACCGATGAAACCATCGCCGTCTACGACTTAGGCGGTGGCACCTTTGACATCTCAATCCTCGATGTAGGCGACGGTGTATTTGAGGTCAAAGCCACCAACGGTGACACCTTCCTCGGCGGCGACGACTTCGACCAACGTGTCATCGGCTGGGTCGCCGACGAGTTCCATCGGGAAGAAGGTATTGATCTGCGTGCTGACCGGCAAGCTCTGCAACGCTTGAAAGAGGCCGCTGAGAAAGCCAAAATTGAGCTCTCTACGGTAACCCAAACCGAGATCAATCTACCGTTCATCACCGCTGACGCCAGCGGGCCAAAGCACTTGAATATATCCATCTCGCGGGCAAAACTCGAACAGTTAAACGATGACCTGATTGAGCGCTCCATCAAACCCTGCCAGCAGGCGCTTAACGACGCCGGGCTCGAAGCCAGTGATATTGATCAGGTGATCCTGGTTGGGGGCATGACCCGTATGCCAGCGGTGAGGGAGGCTGTGCGAAAGATCTTCGGCAAAGAACCACATAAAGGCGTTAACCCCGATGAGGTGGTTGCCATTGGAGCGGCCATTCAAGCCGGTGTGCTGGGCGGCGAGGTCAAAGACATCCTTCTACTAGATGTCACCCCGCTGACCCTTTCGATCGAGACCTTGGGAGGGGTTGCCACCTCTTTGATTGAACGCAACACGACCATTCCTACCCGCAAGAGCCAGGTTTTCTCGACCGCCTCGGACAGCCAATCTGAAGTCGAAATCCACGTCGTTCAAGGTGAACGCCCCATGGCGCCTGACAACAAGTCCCTCGGCAGGTTCTCCCTGGACGGTATCCCTCCGGCGCCGCGTGGTACCCCCCAGATCGAGGTGACTTTCGACATCGACGCCGACGGCATCCTCAAAGTAAACGCTACCGATAAAGCCACCGGGCACAGCCAGCATATCACTGTCACCGCTTCTTCCGGCCTGAACGAAGATGAGGTAAACAGAATGCGTAAGGAGGCTGAAAAGTACGCTGAGCAGGATCGCCAAAGGCGTAAACTTGCCGAAGCCATCAACACTGCCGATAACGCCATCTACGCTGCCGAAAAAGCCCTTCGCCAAACCGGTGATAAAGCCACAACGGAGATGCGGTCGGAGGTTCAAACCAAAATCCAAGCTGCGCGCCTAGCAATGGAAGGCGACGACGTCGAGACAATTAAGAGTTCAAACAACGACCTACTTGACATAATCCAGCAGCTTGGGACTAAGGTACATCAGCAAACCACCGACTCGTTGGGTGGGGCGACCTCTGGCAGTAAAAGCCAACCTCCTGACGAGGATATTGTCGATGGTGAATTCAAGGATACCTGATTCCTAGTTAATACAGCCGGTGAAGGCGTACTGAAGCGCCTTCACTATTTCCTCTCCCAATGGCCGAAAAAAACGATTATTACCAAGTACTAGAAGTCGACCGCGACGCATCCCCCGATACCATACGCCAAGCCTATCGTAGGTTGGCGAAGAAGTACCATCCTGATATCAACAACCAACCGGGAGCTGAAGACCGCTTCAAAGAAATCAATGAAGCTTACGCTGTACTTTCCGATGAAGAACGTCGGGCGGCTTACGATCGCTTTGGCCATGCTGGTCTTGAGGGGATGCAATTTGATTTCGACTTTGGGTTCGGCGAAATATTCGAGCAGTTCTTTGGTTTCGGTATGGGTGGTCCCCGGCGCAGACGGACCCCTCGCCGGGGTGCAAACTTACGTTATGAACTGACCCTCACCTTCGAAGAAGCCGCCTTTGGCGCCGAAAAAGAAATCAAGTTCAACCGGCAGGAGATCTGTTCCCGCTGTAAGGGGTCTGGCTCTGAACCAGGCACTTCGCCTATACGTTGCCGGAACTGCAATGGCGCCGGTCAAATCAAACAGTCTACCATCTTTGGGACAATGGCCAGAACCTGCCCGACATGTGGTGGCGTAGGCGAGACCATTTCTACTCCGTGCCGTACTTGTCGGGGTCGAGGACTTGAACGGCGTAACGTGCAAAAGGCGATCTCCATCCCGGCCGGAGTGGATGAGGGCAACCAGATCCGGGTCTCCGGGGAAGGTGAGCCAGGAATCAATGGTGGACCCCACGGAGATCTGTACGTCGTCATACGCGTCAAACCTCACCGTTACTTCCGCCGGCGCGACCAAGATATATTGCTTGACCTGGCGGTTAACATAGCTCAGGCGACGCTCGGAGCTCAGGTAGCAGTACCCACTCTTGAAGGTGAAGAAATTTTAACCATCCCAGTTGGCACGCAACCTGGGAAGGTACTGAGATTGAAGGGTATGGGCGTGCCGTACCTAAGACGCAACGGGCGCGGCGACCAGCTAGTCCTCATCTCGGTTGAAATCCCCACTTCACTTACCGCAGAACAGCGAAAATTGCTCGAGCAACTTGCTGAAACGCTGGGGACCGAGGTACGTCCTCAAGAACGCGGTTTTCTCGACCTGCTCAAAGACATGTTCGGAGGCCTAATCGATTGAAATGGCTTGAGGTCTCCTTCACCGCTGACGGCGAACTCGCTGAGGCGATCGCCGATCTATTGGCGCGGTTTGCCTCAGGAGGGGTAGCACTCGAGTCGGACCAGATTGTAGACGACGACGCCGAAGGACACCCAATCGGTCCGGTGGGGGTGCGCGCCTATCTACCAGTAGACGAACACCTTCAAGCCCAGCGGCAGCGCCTTGAAGAAGGACTGTGGCATCTGGGGCAAATTCAGTCCCTGCCTGAACCCTCCTACCGCTTGTTGCCAGAAGAAGATTGGAAACATTCATGGCAGGATTCTCACCACCCGGTTCGAGTAGGACGCCGGTTGTTGATCCTTCCAGCCTGGTCCCAAGCCCCTATTGGAGATCGGCTGCCATTGATCCTCGACCCTGATATGGCGTTCGGTACTGGCACACACCCTACCACTCGTCTTTGCTTAGCTGCGCTTGAAGATCACATCCATCCGGGTCAAACAGTCATCGATCTAGGCTGCGGCTCGGGGATACTGAGTATCGCCGCTGCCCGCCTGGGAGCGAGCCAGGTATATGCCTGGGATATTGATCCCCAGGCCGTGCAGGTTGCTCGCAAAAATGTGATTCGCAACGAGTTGTCGGAAACAATCCAGGTGAAGGTCGGTTCTTTGTCGGAATTACTGGCCGAAGGCAAGGAACTCTCCCTTACTGCTGACCTGTTACTGGCCAATATCCTGGCGTCCACACTCAAGGAGATGATCCTCACCGGGTTGAGCCAGGCAGTTGCAGTAGAGGGAATCCTTATCCTATCTGGGATCTTGGATCAGCAGGTTAAGCCCCTGCTTGCTACAAGCGCCGAGCACGGTTTACAACTGATTGAGATCCGTGCAGAAGACGATTGGCGCGCACTTATACTCGAGAAGCAATAACAAGACTGCACTAAAAAAAGCCCGAACGGGAGAAAAGGGAAGGTATATGTGGGGGGTGGGCTTCGCCCACCCCCCACATATACCTATTGATTTCTGTTCGCGTCTGCTTTTTCCAGCGGACTCATGACAATGGATTATTCTAGGGCAACAAAGATGCTAGGCGCGCACTGCCCTCCAAGAATGAAGGGCAGCGATGTTGTTTTGAATGAGTTCGAAAGGGGCACGAAAACCTTATCTACCCGTGCCGGGAGATTGCTTCTTATATCGATACACAATTCGACCGCGGGTAAGATCGTAGGGTGAGACTTCCACCCGTACTCGATCCCCCAATAAAATGCGGATGTAATATTTTCGCATTTTCCCCGATAGATAAGCTAACACTTCATGGTCGTTATCAAGTCTGACGCGAAATTGAGTCGCTGGCAATGCCTCAACCACGGTCCCTTCGAGTTCGATCTTCTCTTCTTTTTTCGCCATACAAACCTCAGGTGGGTGCTCTTCACTAGCACCCTGATTGTTCCCCAATCGAGCTACTCGCGGTGCCGGGCAGCATACTTACGCTGGCGTCGCTTGAGACGACGGATAGCCTTTTTCCGCTGGATCCTGCGAAGTTCACTCTTCGATACAAACCAGCGTTTACGGCGCACCGTGCTCAGAATCCCGCTCTTAGCAACCTTCTTACGAAAACGCCTGAGCAATGCCTCTTGCGATTCATTCGGCCGAAGGATAACAGTTGCCATTGACTTTCACCTCCTTCCTTCTAAGGTCCTTCTGAACCCTCCGACTGTGACGGTCCTTGACTGTCTTCGGTTAGCTCTAAATCTAGCCTCTCCCGTTCCGGATCGAACGATATCACCCGAACCTGTACTTTCATGCCCGGGGTGAGTGAACCTGGGCCATCGGGTAACCGCAGTAGTCCCTCCGGGCCGTTCTCTAATTGGACATAAATACCAGCCGCGGTGAGATGTGAAACGTTACCCTCAACAACTTGCCCCGCCTCGAAACGATTAACCGCTTCTTGCCACGGGCTCGGCTGAAGTCGTTTCAGGCTCAAACCAATACGGTTCGATTGATAATCCAGACGAATCACCTGAGCCTCAACCTCTTGACCGATGGTTAAGACTTGTGCCGGGTCCTCCACCCGGCTCCAGGAAAGCTCCGAGATATGTATCAGCCCATCAGCGCCGCCGATATCCACAAAGGCCCCAAACTCACGTAAACTGGTCACTACGCCTTTGCGAACCTCACCCTCTTTAAGTTGCTGGATCATTTGCGACTTGCGCTCTTGGCGCCATTGGTGGACCGCTTTGCGTTCCGAAAGCACCAGTCGCCTGCGCCGCGGGTCAACCTCAATCACCTTGTAAGGGATTTTTCGGCCGACCAATTGCTGCAAATGATTCGCTCGACTATAATCATCGAGGCCACGAGGGAGTTCACTCAGGTGGGATGCGGGGATGAAGCCCCGCAAGCGCCCAAAAGGCACAATCAGACCGCCGCGGTTATACTCACAAGGCTCGCCTTCCAGGATATCCTCGCTTTCCATGGAGCGATGAGCTTTCAACCAATCCTCACTCTCCCGCGCTTGGGCAATAGATACTACAAGATTTCCGTCCCGATCAACGGGATCAACGACCATGACCGCTACTTCGTTTCCAACTTGAATATTGGCCTCATCCGGGGGCAAAATCTCAAGATCCGCATTCGGCACCACGCCATCACGTTTCAACCCCAGGTCGACTATTACGCCTTTCGCGTCAATCGAGAGGACAACCCCATGCAACAGATCACCCCGTTGGGGCTCGGTTACTTGATACTCCTGCGAAAGCAGAGATTCAAGGTTGTCTTGTGCGTCGACCATACAGCCCTTGCCTCAATAAACGAAAAAACCGGCCAGCAATAAAACAGGCCGGCCAGACCATCCCCTCCACCCGACGCCAACTCATTATGACCGGATACCCGCTTTAACTTACTCCTCTACTTCCCATCGCAGTCACCCAGAAGGATGACTACACACGTCGGTTCATTATACTCGTGGCCTACTCGGTTGTCAAACTTGGCTCTCCTCAGCGCTCTCAATCGAGGTTACATTTGCAAGTAAGTCGTCTTATTCTGGTTCATCCAGCAATACCTTGTCCGACCCTCGATCCACTTCCCATGGGTATATGATGTAGGCATCTGTGACGGCGGCATAGTAATCCGGCTCAGCTGAACCAAATAGACTTCGGTATGGGTTGTAATGCAGCGCACAAGTGAAGGGGAAACCACCGGCTGCTGCTACCCGATTCTTAACTGCAGTGATGGTCCTCCCCGATCCCCATACATCATCGACCACTAGTATGCGCCTTTCTGAGAGCTGCGCATCGTCTGGAAATTGGATAAATTGCGGCCAGGCTAGCAATTTGGCTGCCTTCTGTCGCGCCTCAGAAGGAAAATCAACCGATGCGGTGAGCACATCCTTGATATCTAACGCTTCCGCCAGCATTCCACCGAGGACAATACCTCCTCGGGTGACAATCATTATCGCGTCAAACTCTGTTCTAAATTGCGGAACGAGGTGATCGATCAAGCTATCGACCTCCTCCCAGGTGAGCATCTCCCTACGCTGAGCCATACCCTGCCACCAAATATTCCCTTATGCAACGCATAATAACATCAGGTAATCACGCACACAAACAATCCTTGCTCTCTAACAATTCGACGATTATAGCTACCTGGCGTCCGGCTGCCCTGGTCAAGACAAGCTGATGTGGGGGTTGACAGGCTGTCACCGAACGCAGACGTTGGTAGCCTGACCGGCGGGCTGGGTCCCCGATCTTGGTGGAAAACGTAGACCCAAAATTTATAAGATCCGCTTGTAAGAGCATAACCCGGTCATCGAAGCCAAGCACCTCCGCGTTGGTGGCCAATATAGCTAATCGCAACTGGTCCCAATCGACAGCCACTACAGGTGCGACTCGAGCCAATGCTAGAAAATGTCCATTCACCGGCTAACGGGTCACATTCGCCCCTGACTGCTCGATCTTAACCCACCGATCGGACGAGATCGAGTAACTCCTCCCACTCCTCGGTAAAAAAGTTCAGGGTCACTGTCCCCAACTCGAGGTGGTAGGTCATCTCGCCGTCCGGCTCCTCCGCTTTCCAGGCGAGAAAGTTCGTCGTCTCGGCCAGCGTACTGGTCTTAATCCCGGTTTCTTCTGCCATTATTTATTCCTCCATAGAGCCTTGTCAATCCCGAACGGTATAGTTGGCCATCCTTCGAGTTAGCCGAAGGTCCCGAGCAATGTCGAGGGGCTCAGGATGCACTTCAACTTCGGGGCTTTCTAAAAAGGCCTGTCGAGCAAAGATTGTAGGGGCCGACCAAATATGGCGAATTTGTTGATCGCGGCTGCCCTTTTAGGATAACCATTCCGCTCAGGATGCAAATACAAAGCGGTGGCACTTTGAGCAATGCCATCAGACTTGCACCTGCGTATCCCGTAATCGATATGTTGATCACCGCCAGCACAAAGATAATCCCGACAATAGACTCGATGGCTCCAATTGCTAACCAGGAAAAAAACGTACACAATTGACCTAGAACCGGCTGTACTGTAGCTATAATCTGCTCTCTCCACTCTCCATTACCCGTCTCCTTCAGTATCAGCTTGCGCCATCTTCTCCCTCCGAGTGCGCCAACGGGTAAGCAGACGCTGGAAAAACAAACTGCGTACAGGCCGTGGCGATGGGCCAATCACTGGACCCGGCCAAGTGTCAAGCCCGACAGCCTTCCGATAGAAGTAACCAATCCATAACCGCAGGGTAGCTACTGTCGGCGCGGCGAGCAATAAACCAAGCAGACCGGCCAGTAACCCTCCCGTAAGCACCGAGAGCAGCACAACCAACGGGTGTAGGTTTAAGCTCTGGCCAATGATGTGCGGAAAGAGGACGTGATTCTCTAATTGTTGGATGATCAGAAAGACGATAAACACGAGCAAGCCAAAACCAAGCGGGGTTAGTCCCCACCAGTTTCCCGGTTGGAACAGCGCCACCAACACTGTCACAACGGTTGCAACGACAGGACCAAACCAGGGGACAAACTCCATCAGACCTGCAATTATGCCTAGAACTAATGGAAAGCGCACCCCAAGACCGGTTAGGACCACCGCTACTAATACTGCCATGACGATCGCCAGGATGGCCTGTCCTCTGAGAAAGGCATTCCAAACCTGACCGGTTTCTTCCATCAGCCGGCGAAAATCTCCACGATAAGGTAAAGGCACCAGCTCAAGGATGACGTCCTCCATTTTCCCCAGATCTAGCAGTAGGTAATAGCCTAGAACCATTACCAAGAAGACCAGGGTCACCACTGAGGCAGTTGCTTTGGCAACCGAAGCCAGCAAACTCCCCGTCTGGGAAAGCAATGGACTTATTGCCGATGCCAAATCAGAGAGGATCGGCTCAAGATTGATTTGTGACAGGTCAACTTGCCACGGGCCGATAGGAACTTGGAGCCCGGCCAGGGATTCGATCTGGGCCGGCAATTCCACCGAAAGTTCCCTGAGGTATGAAGCCAATTGGGTGACTCTCTGGGAAATAGCCACCCCCAGACCGGTCGTTGTGCCCACCAAGAGGAGCACGAGAATAAAATACGCGATGAGCACAGCACATCCACGCGACAATCGCCACTGGGTTGTTAGTCTTGTGATAAGCGGATGAAGTAGGTAAGCCAATAATATAGCAAGAACCAATGGGGCCAATAAAGAACGCATGAGGTAAAGGATAGTAATTGTCAGCAGGACCAATAGCACCCCGGCTACTAAGCGAGTACCAGGTTGCCAAGGCGGCGAGGAGGGTTCTGGTGTTTCAATGGGCTTCATACCTGAACTCCTTCCCACGCAAAATAGAGCTTATTGCGCTATCTGTAGATCCATAAAGGATATAAGCGGTAATCATCACGGACTGATTCTATCCAATGCTTCAGGCGAAGACAATAGGGGACACTTCGAAGGAGACGGTCAAGTTCAGAAGTGAACTGTACAAAGCCAAGCACTCACTCCCCCTCTGTACCAAGTAGATCTCCTTGCTGATGTAAAACCACTACAAGACCAACGCCCCCGCTGAAACGGGGGCGTCAGATAAACCCACTTAATTTATGACCGCCGATTACGATGATCGGAGGTTCTCTTCCCCCGACTGCGTCCTCCCGATCGACGGCTTGGCGGTCGATCGTGCTCGAGCGCCTCCTCCGGAGTCCATCCTTCCAATACCGCCCGGCGGGAGAGGCGAATTTTGCCTTCGTGATCGATATTAGTCACCATTACCGTGATCTCAGCACCGACCCGGGTAACATCCCCGACTCGCTCCACATGTTCCGTGTTCAACTGCGATATATGCACCAAGCCGTCAGTCTTAGGTAATATTTCGACAAAGGCGCCAAAATCAGTTATCCGCACCACTCGACCAGTGTAGATACGACCAATGATCGCTTCTTCAGTGAGACTCTCGATCATCTCTTGTGCCTTTTTAGCGCTCGGTCCATCTACAGCTGCGATATACACCTTGCCATCGTCCTCGATGTCAATCCTCACCCCAGTCTCTTCCTGAATCTGTCGGATGATCTTCCCACCCGGCCCAATAACCGCGCCGATTTTTTCGGGGTCTATTTTTAGCACGCTCATGCGTGGCGCATGGGATTTAAGCTCCGGACGCGGTTCAGGGATGCAGTCCTGGATCTTGTCTAAGATATGCATGCGGGCATCATGTGCTTGGGCCAATGCCTGGGACATAATTGTGGGTGTGATTCCTTGAATCTTGATATCCATCTGCAGCGCGGTGATGCCATCTCGTGTGCCGGCAACCTTGAAATCCATGTCACCCAAATGATCCTCGATACCCAGGATGTCGGTCAGGATGGCATAGCGATCGCCTTCCATGATCAACCCCATAGCGACACCACTCACCGGCGCTCGGATTGGTACCCCTGTATCAAGCAGCGCCAGCGTTGAACCACAAACTGAGGCCATCGAGGTTGATCCATTCGAAGATAGCACCTCCGATACTAGGCGCATGGTATAGGGGAAATCATCCAGTGTTGGCAGGACTGGCACCAGCGCTCGCTCGGCCAGGACACCGTGTCCTATTTCTCGTCTTGATGCGCCTCGTAAGAAACGCGTTTCACCGACGGAAAATGGGGGGAAATTGTAGTGGTGCATGTAGCGCTTTTCATCAACCGGCGACAACCCATCTAGCTCCTGTCGCTCACGTGGGGTGCCAAGGGTCGCCAAAGTCAGCACTTGTGTTTCACCGCGGGTGAAAAGACCAGAACCATGAGCGCGTGGGCTAAGGTCAATCTCCGCGTCAATCTGCCGAATTTCGTTTGTGGTTCGTCCGTCGGGGCGCAAGCCGTGCTCCAGAATCCGCGCCCGGACCTCAGATCTATGGATATCCCCAAAAGCTTCGCATACTAAGTTCTTATCAAAGCCGCCTTCCCCCGCCAGTGCAGCGACCATTTCATCCCGCAATTCATTTAACGCCTGGTCCAACTCTGCCTTTGAGTAAACCTGCGCTGCGAGATCCTTTAACTGCTCACCAATCCACGACTGCACCGCGCCTTTGACCTCCTCGGGTAATTTAAAAGACGGGTAATCGCACTTGGGCCTGCCGATCGTGGTCCGCATCTCATCCTGCAGGTCGATGAACGGTTGCATGGCGCGATGACCGGCTTCGATCGCCGCTACCATCGTTTCCTCACTAACATCATTAGCGTTGCATTCAACCATTAAGATCGCTTCGCGAGTTCCGGCCACACGTAGATCGAGATCAGAGGCGCTTGTTTCACTGTATGTCGAGTTAAATATGAACTCGCCGTTTCTCTGTGCGACGCGAATCGCAGCCACCGGACCGCCGAAGGGAACATCAGAGATAGTCAGCGCAGCAGAGGCGCCTATGATTCCCAGCACATCGATCGGCGTCTCCCCATCAGAGGACAGTGCATACAGGATAACCTGGACGTCATTTTTCATATCCTTGGGAAAAAGCGGACGGATCGGTCGATCCACCAACCTAGCGATCAGTATAGCCGCCTCGGATGGTCGGCCCTCACGCCGAAAGAAAGAACCGGGGATACGTCCACCAGCATACAGACGCTCCTCGTAATCCACCCGCAGAGGGAAGAACGTGATGCCCTCCCGAGGTGTCTTGTCCATGGTGGCTGTCGCCAGCAGGACTGTGTCGCCCTGACGAATGGTAAGCGCACCGCCAGCCTGTCCGGCAAGCTTGCCAGTCTCGATCGTAATGGCTTTTCCATCCACTACAGTACTAAATTGTTTTGCTTCTATCATGGGAAATTCCCTCCCCACCACAAGCCCGCGTGGGTTAGGGACTGGAGTGCGGCCGCCAGCAGACGATTAATACACGCCTGACGGACGTGCTCCAATACCCAACCCATCCTGCGAGACATGGCATACTATATATATTATTGAATATACTGAAAAAAGCTGTCGCCAGCAGTAAAAGGGGTTATATGCACCGCTCCCTTTCTCGCGCTTTGGCTTTTTCAGCGAAGTCATTACTTGTATCTGATTTATCGGCAAGTGTGATCTGCCAGGCATCAATAAAGATGAGCAGATGACCAACATCGCATCATCCACTCGCCTAATCCGAGGACCTACTTGCGACGGATGCCCAAACGCTCGGTTAGCGCTAAGTAGGCGGCTACATCCTTACGCTTCAGGTAGGAAAGATGTTTCCTCCGTTGCCCCACCATTTTCAACAGGCCCCTTCTGGATGACTCGTCGTGCTTATGAATCTGCAGATGTCCTGTCAACTGCTGGATACGACGGGTGAGAATTGCGACCTGTACTTCTGGTGATCCAGTATCGTTCTCATGCCGATGAGACTCACCGATTAATTGACTCTTTTCTTCTTTTGTCAGCGCCATGACTTCTGCTCCTAAGCAGGTCACCCAGTGGGCAGTCAGGATTTAATTACAACAAAAAACCGCCTACCAGTCTAGTCATTTACGATGGGGGAATTATACCAGTCTGATTCTTGGCCGACAAGGCTTGCTTTAGCAGCTCTCGTTGGCGTTCCGGGAAATGTTCCAAGGATACTCGAATCATACGCTGGGTTCCAGGGATCGCACACGCTAACTCATCCAACAGAAAACGAGCTGCTTCAGGGGGGCTGCGTCTGGTAAGTGTGCGCAACAGTGTGTAGAGGACTTGGCGCGATTCTCCTCGAGCCATTTCGGAGACACCAGATAAAAGACGAAATACAGTGGGTAAATCTTCAAAAGCTGGGTCCCCGGACGCCGATTGAAGGGCCATTAGAGCGAACAATCGCAGCCGCCGGTGAGTTGAGCCAAGCCAAACAGACACTCTTTCGAGGAACGCAGCCGGATCAGCTTCACGTAAACCGACCAAACCCTGGCTTGCGAGCTCAGTCAACACCGCTCGGTCATCACAATTCGGCACCCGGGTCTCCGCCCACTGAGCAACCTCCGACTGCCGTATTCCACCGAGGATGTCCGAGGCCAGCAGTCGAGTTTCACGATACCCAGCATCCCACAGGGCTGTAGCAGTCGGTAGCATTAGAGCTGGTTTCTCTTGAGTATGTGAACACAATCCGTGGCTCAGTGCTCGTAGCACCGGTCGGGGGACATTGAAAACCCAAGCTGTATCCTCGACGCCCCCCGAAGCAGCCAACCTACGCGTGCGATCGGCGTAGAAATCCAGTATATCCAGGCACTGCCGTTTCAATGCCACCGGGTCTCCCAACAACGTCAGTAAATCTTCCACCTGCTGCCTGAGGCGTTCAGGGTTGACCGCTGGCATCTGTGATTCCTCATCTAGTACCCGCGAGCGAAGATCGCTCGCTCAGTAGCAGGTTTTTCACAATGGATGCAAATCCCATCGCCACTATGCTCGTCCAGCGGTATACAGCGTATCGTGGCTCTGGTCTGTTGCTTGATTTCCGCCTCGCAGCCAGCGTCACCACACCACCAAACATCAGCCCACCCACCCTCAACAACCTGCTTGAATTCCTCAAAATCCTTAGGCTCATGCTTGTTCGCCTGGAGAAACGCCTTTGCCCGTTGATAGATTGAGGTTTGGATGTCGTCTAAAAGCTCAGTAAGCACGCTAGCTAGCCCCTGCTGATTGACAGTCCGTCTCCCTTCCCTCCCAGGTTGGTCGCGTCTCGCCAGGACTACCGTTCCTTTGGCCACGTCCCTCGGACCTATCTCGATCCGAACGGGCACGCCACGTAGTTCCCAATCGTTGAACTTATAGCCAGGGGTCATCCCCTCCCGATCATCGAGCTTGACCCTAATTTCGGATAAGTTTGCTCTGATTGAATCAATCGTTTCCATCACATCGCGACGCTCATCCTCATTTTTAAAGATTGGCACAATCACTGCCTGATAAGGCGCTAATCGTGGGGGCAAGATTAACCCTTGGTCGTCGCCATGCACCATGATAATGGCGCCGATAAAGCGCGTCGACAAACCCCAGGAGGTCGTCCAGCAATACTGCTGAGTGTTCTCCTGATCCAGGTAGCGGATGTTGAACGCGCGGGCAAAGTTTTGTCCCAGGTTGTGGGATGTTCCGGCCTGCAAGGCTCGGGTGTCGCCCATCATGGCTTCGATGCTGAAAGATTGCTTCGCCCCGGCGAACTTTTCGCTGTCACTCTTACGCCCTTTGACCACCGGCACAGCGGCCTCGTTCTCGGCGAAGTCAGCATAGACTTCAAGCATTCGTAATGTCTCGGCCATACCCTCTTCCTCGGTGGCATGAGCTGTATGACCCTCCTGCCAATAGAACTCCGTAGTACGCAAGAAGAGCTTGGTACGCATCTCCCAACGGACGACGCTGTTCCAAAGGTTGATCAGCACCGGCAGATCGCGGTAGGATTTGATCCACTTGGCATACATGTGGCCGATGATGGTTTCCGATGTCGGCCGGACGATCAGCGGCTCCTCTAGTTCCTCGCCACCACCGATTGTCACCACAGCAAGTTCCGGAGAAAAACCTTCCACATGCTCCCGCTCTCGTTCCATGAAACTACTCGGTATTAAGAGAGGGAAAGCAGCGTTCATATGCCCGGTGGCTTTGAACCGCTGGTCGAGAGCTGCCTGGATGTTCTCCCACAGCGCCCAGCCGTACGGTCGGATCACCATGCAGCCGCGCACTGGCGCGTAGTCAGCCAGTTCCGCCCGTAGCACCAATCGGTTGTACCATTCGGAAAAATTATCTGAACGGGAAGGTAATCGCTCTTTTGCCATATTGATCCTCACACAGCTTGTCCACATCTCCCAGGCGAGTTATGATGGCTCTACCGATTTCAATTAGCCGGTATGTAGGTTCACCAACCTTCGGCATTGAGCCGCCGAAGATGATCCCAATCAGTTTGCCTCTCACTCGGTGTTCAATCTTCTGGAAACGGCTTTTGCCACCGGGTCGAGCCAGACCTGGTCTAGTTGTTCTGCCCGCGTCTCAAGCAGTGGATCTGGAGAGGCGGCCAACAAGTCAACCCATTCTTGAAGGAATCGCCACATCAGGGCATGATCCCACAAGAGCTTCCACTCGTCCTCTTTCCAGCGCACGCCATTGCTAGCTGCCATGCCCTCTCGGTAGTATTTGATAATTTCCTCTTGGCTAAGCGGGAGCGTGTCGAACAACCACGCGCTCTTATTGATAAAAACCAACAGGTCGATCACCCCCGGTCCAACCCCGGTCATTTGCCAATCATAGACGACCTGGCTCCCATCCTTCAGGATCGCAATATTACCCGGCCAATAATCACCGTGCAACAACGTGCTCGGTTGATGCAGCAGTGGTGTAGCAATCCGGTCAGCTTGCATCGTTAGGGTCGCCAGCACCTGCATTCGCTCAGGCACACTTGCCAGCGGCTCCGGTTGGGCTTGAGTCACGATCCGCTCGATCGCCTGGGCCGCCGCGGTCACATGCACCTCGAAATCCGCCCCGAGCGGACGACTCAGCCAACGAAAGACGCTTAAGTCCGATCCCAACCCCCAAAATCGGTCGTGCAAACGTGTGAGCGTCTCGATCGCCGTGCGGTAATCTTCTGCATTCCATTGCGAAGGATCACGGACTGATCGGATTGTCTCCAAAATCAGCCAATCCCCCACCGGCGAAGCCGCGATCAAGGCGGGGGTGGATAACGGCAGATGACTGGCCAGCGATTGATATACCCCTAGTTCTCGCCGCCCTGCCCCAGCCAGGCCTGTACGTGTCGTGCCGCGCGTTTCCTTAATCACAAGCTGGCAGACGCCTGGTCCAGTTCGCGCAGTGTATTTAACTTCTATCCCCCGCACCCGGCCAATGGCCGGCCATCGAAAGGGAATGGTTTTAGGTCGGACTTGGGCTACCTTTATCGATGTGTCTTCCAAATACCGGCGCAGTCCAGCCGTTAAATCGGCGATACTAAACGGCCATTCCCAATCATTATTGGTTTGGGCCACGATAACCCCTCCCGCCAAAATACATTTGGTCACCTTTTATCGTTTCTACAAAATCCATGATCTGCGGCAGTTGAAACTGCACCAACATTTTGCAAAGTCAGCCCTTCGACGGCTTGTCCCTTCGGCAAGGTTGAAGGGTTCCGCTCAGAATGACACATTATGCTCTTCAATTTCAATCTCTCAACCCGCTGGCTCTTTATTTTCTAGGTAGTGTATTGGCAAATACCCAGACTCCATAATCAACTCCCCATTACCAATCGCGTTCATAATTACTCTTTAGCTTGTCCAAGATCGCCCGTTCAAGGTCAATCCCACTCAGGCTGGACAGCTGCAACAAATATAGGGCGATATCCGCTAATTCAGAAGCCAAGACTTCAGACTCTGGTGGCTCCTCTAACCATTGGAATAATTCTAGTACTTCAGCAGCCTCAATCACCAACGAGCTTGCCAGATTGCGTGGCGACTGTGGCTTGGGACTGTCAGGCGCATACCAACCTTTCGCTTCCACAAAGCGGTGCATTTCGGCAGTCAGTTCAGCTAATTCCATCGACAACACCTTGTAAGAAAAGTAAACCGGCTTCCCGCCCATCTGGGAAGCCGACCACCACCCGGGTTACCCCGAAAGCCTCAACCAGACCAGCAGAATAGGCAGGTCCTAGTAGGTGGGCATGGGACCGGGATCACGATAAACAACATATCTGGATTATAAGGTAAGCCTCAAGGGTTGTCAAAATATGTTCACCTAAGCCACCTGCTCCGCCAAACCCGTAGCTGCCTTGAGAGCTTCCAGCCGGTCGAGACGTTCCCAGGGAAGGTCGAGGTCATCACGGCCAAAATGACCATAAACAGCAGTCGGCTGAAAGATAGGCCGACGTAGACCGAGATCGCGGATGATCGCTCCCGGACGCAGGTCAAAATGTTCTTTAATCAACTGGATGATCTCCTCATCCGGCAAACGACCGGTGCCGAAAGTCTCAACGTTCACCGACAACGGATGAGCGACACCGATTGCATAAGCCACCTGAAGTTCACAGCGGTCAGCCAGCCCGGCGGCCACGATATGCTTCGCCACCCAACGGGAAGCGTAGGCGCCGGAGCGGTCAACCTTGGTGGCGTCCTTGCCGCTGAAGCACCCTCCACCGTGACGCCCCATCCCGCCGTAGGTATCGACGATGACTTTACGACCGGTGAGCCCAGTGTCGCAGAGCGGCCCTCCCACCACAAAACGACCGGTTGGATTGATGAAGATTTTCAACTTGCTATCCACCATCTCAGTGGGTAGGACAGGCATAATTACATTTTTAATAATCGCCTGGCGAATCTCCTCCTGCTCAACCTCCAGCGCGTGTTGGGTACTGACGAGTACTGTATGCACTCTTTTCGGTCTTCCATGGCTGTATTCAACCGTTACCTGAGTCTTCCCATCCGGACGCACCCAGGGCAAAAGACCCGTCTTGCGAACTTCAGCCAGCCGCTGAGCGAGGCGATGCGCCAGATAGATCGGCATCGGCATGAGCGTCTCGGTCTCGGTGCAGGCGTAACCGAACATCATGCCCTGATCGCCGGCTCCGATCGACTCTACCTCTTCGTCGGTTAACTCGCTGGACCTTACCTCTAAGGCGTGGTTCACACCCTGGGCAATGTCTGGGCTCTGCTTGGTAATAGCCACCTGCACACCACAGGTGTTGCCATCGAAACCCTTGGCGCTATCATCAAATCCAATATCGGTGATCACTTTGCGAACAAGTTCGTCATAGTTGATCTGGGCTTTGGTGGTGATCTCGCCCAACAACATCACAAAATCCGTCTTGGCCACTGTCTCACAGGCTACACGCGATCGAGGGTCCTGCTCAAGACAAGCGTCAAGCACGGCATCGGAAATCTGATCACACATTTTATCCGGATGTCCTTCGGTAACCGACTCGGAAGTGAACAGCAGGCTTGGTGACTCGATAAAAGACAAACTCATCCAACAACCTCCTTAAAATATCGCCCCTTCTATACGAGAAGGGGCGTTGTCCTCAATATATGCCACCCTCTCATCTTCCAGATACTCACTCTGCCGGAATTCGCACCACACCGGAAACGACGATCCGGTAGGTTGCGGAGGTTTCATCGGGCCGGTCCCTCCACCTCTCTGGATAAGAGTGCTCAAAGGGCTACTCAAATGTTGTCGCAATATACCACATGGGTTGGTAAGTGTCAATTAATAACTAGGCGACCGGCACTTGGAAAGTGCCGGTCGCCTAACAAAGGTCAGATAAAATTAGGAGGGGTGTTATCGGTTTATCCTTTGTAAAAAGTAATGTCCGAACCTGTGGTGTCTCGAGAATATACTCCGGTCTATTATAAGCTTCCATATATTCCTAAGACGATCTATCGAAATTAATGGTTACTCCACGCCCCATGACCCATGACCCCTTGACAGAGGTCGACACTTCCCTAAAACTGATAGATATAAGAAAATGATAATGGGGATCTCATAAGACGACCAAGCCTTATGGAATTACCCTACAAGATTGACGTTGTACGCGAGAGTTATTATGGTTGTCATTCTGAGCGCAGCGAAGAATCTCGCCTCCAAGTAGCCGGGAGACTCTTCGCTCCGCGAGCTCCGCTCAGAGTGACACGTTCCGTTCGGTTGCGGCTGGAGGCCGCGCTATGAGCAGCTCATATCGGTGTACGTACAACGCGATGTGGGTTGTACATATTTAGTCGTAGACAAATGGCTTTTATGAGAAAAGACACCAATCCAGGTTCCACAAACCCCAAAACCAACAATGTCTGGCTGATAATTACGGTTGTGGTGGTCTTAGGGATCGCTTTATTCAATGTTTCATCTTTCCATTATTCTGCTCTCGCTCAGCAAGTCCTTACCGCCAATGTGCGGGGGGTAGTAACCGATAAACAAACCGGACTGCCTGTACCCCAAGCTCAAGTCTTAGCGGCTGATCTTGCACTTTCAACCTACACTGATGCGGCAGGCCGCTTCTCTTGGCACGATATCCATCTCGCACAGACAGGTCTGCCAACCACTATCACCATTAACGCCGAGGGTTACCCGCAATGGACGATCCAGGATGTCCGGCTCTACGCCAACGATACCCTCATCCTCAGCGCACAACTCGACCATACACCCATCTTGATCATTGTTCCTCCTCCCCGCACGGATAGGGCAGACGCGCCGGAGATAATGGGCAACCTCAGTCTTGATGCTGGAGAAGACCACCAATTGGACCTACCCTTGCCGGCCACCATCAGAGTCCGCATCACCGGCTATCCCTACTGTGATCTGGACCGCCCTTATGAGGTCGAGGTCATTGATTTCATGGATTACGTCAAACATGTACTGCCCAACGAGTGGCCAGCCAGTTGGCATACGGATTCGTTACGCGCGGGTGCGATGGCCGCGAAAATGTACGCGTGGTCGATCATCGCTGCGGGCGGGAAATGGCCTGACGCCGACGTTTACGATAGCACCTGCGATCAGGTCTATAACCCGGCCGTGGAATACGAGAGCACAAATATTGCGGTAGATTTCATATGGGATTGGCGTCTTACAAAAAATGATCGACTCTTCCGTACTTACTACCGCCAATTGCTCAGTCAATGCATCGGTGCAGGACTGGCCGGTATCTGCATGGGACAGGTGGAATCTAACGAAATGGCAAACGACGGCTACGCGTGGGAGGAGATCCTTTTCAATTTCTACGACCTAAGCGAGCTATCCTACATGGGATTCATGCCAGGTGGTTACTCGCTCCGTTTCTTTGGCAACACCATTAATGATATCGATCGGTTGAATATTCAAATCGATGATCCATCCGACGACAATCCTGGCCCACCGGTGGATATCGGCAGCGAAGATTTCACCGTCGAATGGTGGATGAAGGCCAACCCTGGTGAAAACAACGCCGGAAGTTGCACTCCGGGAGGAGAGAATTGGGTTCACGGCAACCAGATTATCGACCGTAGCGTGTACGAAGACTATAACTCAGGCGAATACGGCGTCTCGATCACAGATGGCAAGATAGCCTTTGGGATAAACACTGGTCCAGCAAGTTATACCTTGTGCGGCTCCATCAATGTGACTGATGGAACATGGCACCACATCGCCGTGACCCGCAGCCTGGACGGCGTCATGCGCATCTTCATCGACGGGGTCATGGATGCTGAAACTAATGGACCCATCGGTGACATCAGTTATCCGGACGACCGTGAACAAACCCACAGCAACGATCCGTTCCTGGTTATCGGCGCCAAGAATCATAATCAGGATATAAATGAGCTTCCCGCTTTTATCGGCTGGGTTGACGAGATACGCTTCTCAAACATACTTCGCTACGCTGATAACTTCTCCCCCCCTGTCGAACCATTTACCACCGACGTGAACACTCTCGCCCTCTATCACTTCAACGAAGGCATCGGAGGGACCATTATTGATAGCTCAGGCCATCCTGACGGTCCAAGCAATGGTTCCCGCGCTTTTGGAGGCTCTCCATCCGGCCCGAGGTATTCCACCGACACAATATGGTATGAACCCCCTCCAACGCCTACACCTACACCTACCGAGCCGCCAACATCGACTCCGACATCTACGCCAACATCGACTTCGACGCCTACTGCAACGCCCACATCTACATCAACATCGACTTCGACGCCGACATCTACGTCAACCTCGACTTCGACACCGACTATCACCTCAACCCCAACCATTACCCCCACATCGACTTCGACCCCGACCTCTACCCCAACCTCGATCTTCGGTGATGTGCCCTTTGGCCATTGGGCTTTCGACTATATCAACGCCCTGTATGAAGACGGCTATGTCGCTGGATGTTCCGCTGAGCCACGATTGTATTGCCCTGAACGCATTCTGAACCGCGCCGAAAGCTCGGTATTTGTCCTGCGTGGCAAGTACGGCACCATCTCCGATCCACCCTACCCTCCCCCAGACACACCTACATTTGTCGACGTCTCCAAGAGTTATTGGGGTTATGGTTGGATCGAAAGCCTGTGGACCGACGGTTTCACCGCCGGCTGTAATGTCGATCCCCTCATGTATTGCCCACTGCAGCAGCACACCCGCGCCGAGGGCAGCGTCTTCTTCCTACGGGTCAAGAACGGTGTCGGCTTTACTCCACCAACCCCGGCTGGCATCTTCAACGACGTGGACCTAGAAGCCTGGTATGCAAGCTGGGTGGAAGCAGCCTTTAACCAAGGTATCCTACCTGCGTGCCAAGATGATCCCCCACTATTCTGCCCTGAGGATGAACTCGATCGAGCCTGGGCTGCCTACATGATGGTCCAGGCCAAGGGCGGCCTGCCGCTGCCATAACAATTTATGGGCTTTGGTACACATAATGCAACAGTTCACACCAAGCAGGGAGGGACTCTGGTGCGATTGCCTCATCCACCATGATGCGTTAGGATGGTCGTGAATAGATATTAAGAGGAATCACAGATTTAATCATTTCCTGCATCGCACTAATGTTCTAAATATTTACCTACAGAAGGATGATCCCTTTGTTTAAAGCATGGGCTGGCAACATGTTGCGCAAATCTGATCTACCCAGGTTGGGATTCATCCTCCTTTTCACCGCTCTTCTTGTAGGGAGCGCATCCGCTGGTTGGATGGAGGTTGACGCAGCTCAACCAGCCTTCAGCTCGGTGATTCCAATCAATAGCGACCATGAGTCGAGCAATTTCATGGCGCTGCCTCCCCTCACCTGCTCTCATGACACCACGGCAGATTCTCTGTTCTTACTCGGACCAAAGGACGGGATAACCAATCGCTTGGTCCCTAACGACTCGACAGAAGGTTCATGGCCACCTCCTTCCCACCAGACAAGAGCTCGGTTGGTTGCATGGGCGTCAGCGAGACAACAATCTGGGCTTCCTATCTCGCCTATCCTACTTAATTATTTACCATCCTATGTGTACCAGATAGATCTTTCGACCTGGTTGTTGTCCGACGGTCAGTTTGTCTGGGGCCCAAATGTTGGCGACTTCAACCTCCACGGCTACCTCAATGAACAGGCTTCGAGCCTGGCACCGTACGCAGACGACGTGGAGATCTGGGCGAGATACACCAGCGTCAACCCCAAGGTTCTGCTCGCGGTACTCGAGCTACGGTATGGATTGGTCAACTCTCTGGCAGTTGATCATTCGCCCGATGATGTCCGAACTACGATTGAAAATACCGCCATGGATTTGGCGATCGCCTTCTACCAACACCTTCACACCTGGGGGACCCGCTCCACTCCTGATAGCGTGGAAACCGAGGCTTTACATCCTTCGGTGGTATTCGCCGATGGCACAGCCGCCCTGATAAGCCAGGAACTCCCCTCGGGCAGCTACGCTGTCGCCGCCGCCCTGGCGATCTCGACCGATTTCGACAATTGGCAGCAGGAGATCTCACCCCAGAGTTCTGGCGGGTTCAGCGCGGTTTTCGGTTCTATGTTCCCAGAGACCGACCCACTGGATGATACCAACGACATCGATCCACCGGCATTGCCACCCGACGACTTGTTTCAATTCCCCTTCCCACTAGGCGCAACCTGGTACTTCGGAGGGCCACACAGTTGGGCCGGCGATGATACTCGACCCTTCTCCTCAATCGACTTTTACGCTGGAGGAGGTACGTGCGGATCTCCACCGAACCTGTATACCGTTGCCGCGGAAGGTGGTATCGCCATCAGGCCTTATGGTTATGATTGCTGGCTTGAAATTAATCACGGCGAAGGATGGACCACCAGTTACTATCACATGCTAAACATGATCGACCCCCAAGGTTCAACAATCTACCAGAATGCCAGCATCGGGACGATCGCATGTGAGGTTTGCGCCGGCGGATGGGCCAGCGGTCCCCACGTCCACTGGACCCTTAAATACAACGGTGCATACGTCAGCCTGGAGGGGGTTAAAGCATCCGGATGGACGATCCATGTGGGGGAAGAGGCCTATTACAGTGGATATATCGAACGCGATGGAGTAATCCTCGACCCCTGGAGTTCAGTGGTCAACGACTACCATCTCTACTACCCCTTGCAGGATACCTCGCTTCGTTTCTACGGCAACGGAGTGGACGATATCGACCGGGTCAAAATTCCGCTTAACGATCCGGCTCGACCAGTAGATATCGGTGCCACCGATTTCACCCTCGAATGGTGGATGAAAGCATACCCGGAGGAGAACAACGCCGGCAGTTGCACTCCTGGTGGAGAAAATTGGGTGTATGGCAATACCATTTTCGATCGAAGCGTCTTTGAAGACCTGAACACCGGAGAATTTGGCCTTTCCCTCGGAGATGGGCGAATCGCTTTCGGTATCAACAACGGAACAGCGGCCGAAACTTTGTGTGGCACGACCGATGTCGCCGACGGCACGTGGCACCACATCGCTGTGACCCGCAGCCTGGGCGGCGTCATGCGCATCTTCATCGATGGGATCTTGGACGCCGAAACCAACGGACCCACCGGCGACATCAGTTATCCGAACGATCGCGTGGCGACCCATGTCAACGACACATTCATCGTCATCGGCGCTAAGAAATTTGATACGAATGTTGAAGCGAGCCCCCCATATAGCGGCTGGATCGATGAAGTCCATCTCTCGAATACCATACGCTATACGGTTGACTTCACCCCACCCTCTGATCCCACATACCCGGATGGGAACTCAGTTGCCCTGTTCCATTTCGATGAGGGTATCGGGGATGCGGTGAACGACACCTCCGGTTACCCCGGTGGTCCAAGTAACGGCGCGCGGAGTTTTGGCGGTTCCCCCGCCGGACCCGAGTGGTCGACGGACACGCCGTTAAACCCATTCATCCCTACCGCCACACCTACATCTACGTCAACATCGACTTCAACACCTACGCCAACCTCGACTTCGACATATACGCCAACATCGACTTCGACCGCGACACCGACACCTACCTCAACCTCGACTTCGACGCCAACATCGACGTCAACATCGACTTCGACGCCTACAGCCACTTCAACCCCCACGCCGACATCTACGTCAACCTCGACTTCGACACCGACTATCACCTCAACCCCAACTATTACCCCCACATCGACTTCGACCCCGACCTCTACGCCAACCTCGATCTTCGGTGATGTGCCCTTTGGCCATTGGGCTTTCGACTATATCAACGCCCTGTATGAAGACGGCTATGTCTCCGGGTGCTCCGCTGAGCCGCGGCTTTATTGCCCCGAACGTATTCTGAACCGCGCCGAAAGCTCGGTCTTTGTCCTGCGTGGCAAGTACGGCACCATCTCCGATCCGCCCTACTCTCCGCCAGACACACCTACATGTGTCGACGTCTCCAAGAGTTATTGGGGTTACGGTTGGATCGAAAGCCTGTGGACCGACGGTTTCACCGCCGGCTGTAACGTCGATCCCCCCATGTATTGCCCACTGCAGCAGCACACCCGCGCCGAGGGCAGCGTCTTCTTCCTACGGGTCAAGAACGGCGTCGGCTTTACTCCACCAACCCCGACTGGCATCTTCGGTGACGTGGACCTAGAAGCCTGGTATGCAGGCTGGGTGGAAGCAGCGTTTAACCAAGGTATCCTACCTGCGTGCCAAGATGATCCCCCACTATTCTGCCCTGAGGATGAACTCGATCGAGCCTGGGCTGCCTACATGATGGTCCAGGCCAAGGGCGGCTTGCCCCTGCCATAAGAGTCTCCTAATAAGACCTCCGAGGTCTTAAAGACCTCGGAGGTCTGACTAAGAAACCCGAAGGGTCTTTATATATTCTACCGAGTAGGATGACCTCCTATAAGACCATTCGGATTTTAGAGGTCTTAGACGACGACATTTATTTAATTTCTAGTCTGAAAAGGTAAATATCCACCCGGGTTTCGCCAAGCAATGATTGGCTGTCTTCGAGGACGAATTGACTTTCCAACCAGCTGACTTCCCGCTCCAAAGCGTAATCCGGGGCAGCATCGGAGGTCACGTACCACAAACGTCGAGCATCCCCCTGCAATGAGTCAAACAACGCCAGGGTTTCCTTTGAAGGCAAAAAGTTATCATCCTTGGCTATTGATGCCCCCGGAATCTCATACGGAAGAGAATACCAGCGCTGAGGCTGATCCCAACGATTGATCCAGAATGCCCATAGAGGCGTCCCATATGAGTCGATCACAACCACATCGCCTGGCTGGGAGCTCTTGGTGACCGTCGTTAGTGCGGCATGAAGTTCGGGTCGGTCCGCTCCCCAGGCCGGATCCTGTCGGTATCCCCACCAGGTAGGGACGATCGGCAGCACCAAGGCAAGGGTGATGGCCAGCGAGTGGACAGCTTGCCTCCATCGCGATGGCGTATCACCACTTAAGTAAAACTTGAGCGCCCATAGAATGCATCCACCGAGAATTAGAGCCAAAAATGGAACAATGAGGACCTCGAGTCCGCCAATATGCAGCAATCTCATCCAGGCGACAGACCAATCACCCGGTCTCGTCAATCGAAGAATGTGTTCCGGAATGGCGAGGAAACGCGGGACCCAGGCCGCACCAGCAACATAAGGGTCTAGTCCTTTCGACTGCCATTCGAAGTAGACCAACCGCCAGGTCACAATCGCGCCGCTCATCTGGATGACGACACTGGTGATTAGAACTGACCACAAGAGTATTTTATGTTTTTTGGTTTTCCCACTCAAGAACGCCTCTACCGGAGCAGCCAGTAAAGGAAATAAAATAGACAGCGCCGGAAGCATATAACGAAGTCCCCATCCATAAGTCCCCGCCCATAGATCCCGGTAAAATAGCGCCTGAGCTACGGCGAGCGAGGCCGTAAAAAGCAGAGCTGCCAGGACATAAAACTGGTTGGACTTCCATGCTCTGCGGACTCCAGCAAATACTATAAACAGAGGGGGCGAAAAGAGAAGCACACTCTTCGCCGGGCTGATAAATGGACCTAGGACCGCTGCCAAGAACCCGGTATTTAGGCTGCCCACGAAGAAGCTGGCTAAAAAGCGATAATAATCTAAGCTGTACCGGGCCAAAGGACCTTCCCCCGGCAATGCAGCTATGACAGCGTATATAGTTACAGCTAAGCCAAGGACCAGTGCCAAACCAACCGCGAGGCGCCTTCTTGATGGACCTGACTTGAGCCAAAGGATCCCGCCAGAAATAACCAAAGCCGGGATCATAGCTGCTACCGTATTCTTGGCCAGCATCCCACCGACAAGGCCGCTGATAACCAGGGCGCCACCCATCACCTTCCAACGACCGGTTTTGCCGGTCACCCATGCCCATCCAAGGAAAGCAATGCTGCTCATCAACATTGCCAACGAGTCCCGATAATAGGTCGTGGCGTAGGGCCAGGCCATCGATCCCGCGCCAAACAGGAAGGCGCACCACGTTGCTACGCTCAGTCGATGACCGAGCGAAAGCACAATGAGGAATATGATTCCAGCAGTAAACGCTGTCAGGTAGATGTTTAGCGAAAACAGAGCCTGGCCGCCACCAAATCCAAGCGCGGTCGCCAGCCGATAGAGACCGGCCCCCAACACAGCGTATGCCGGTTCGACTTGCGTCGCTTGATCTCCAAGGGGAATTAACGCCAGGACGCGCGTATTGCCGTAAACCTGCGGCTGGGAGAACTCACCCCATAGCGCCATGCTTTGTGAACGAGCGGCTAAGATGTGCTCGTCGTCCACCCGGAATATCCCGTTGAAGCAAAATGTGTACAGGCAAATGTGAGCGGAGATGATCAGCAGGAATATTTTGGCGGCGCGCCTGGTATCAATTGTCTGCACCCCATCAGGACACACTGCTCGTCTCTCTCATCGGCTGGCTAATCGGGGCATTTCGACTTCGCAACCAGGTCTCCTTGCTCGCCAGGGCGAGGAGCAGGCTTTTCAGCCATAAAAGAAGATAGACTGGTGCCACCACCAGAGCATATATGGTGGATAGCTTATCATTTATAAGACTCAAACCATACAGGAGAGCTGCACACTCCAACAACAGGGCAACAGCACCGATCAGCGACACTAATGCTAACAATAACCATCCACCCCCCATCCTGGTTGCCATTAACCAGGTACAAGAGAAGAACACAATCTTAATCGGAAAGATCAAGGTCTTAGGCTTGAGAAGCACCGACGCTAGAAGGGACCATCCCGACGGACCTTGGGCCAATAGACGTAAAAGCTCATACGGATACGAAAGTAATACATGGAACTGGCCTTTCAACCAACGTGCGCGCTGATGGACGGCACCCATCTCATCTTCAGGTTTGGGGTCGATGACATACGTCTCACTGACGAAGGAAATGGGAACTCTAGCTGCTCCGAGCAGGACCGTCAACTCTACATCCTCGATAACAGTATGTAAACGACCGGATATCTCCTCCAACACAGAACGCCGAAAAGCCATGCCTGTACCCCGCAGCCGTATAGACCAACCCAATCTGCTTCGAAGTTGATCGTACACCCTCTGTTCAACGATTTCGGAGAGCGAGGCTAGTAGAGCAATGGGGGTTTTGGCAGGTGTCGATGGTTCTATCCTGGCTTGGACGACTGCGGCTCCACGTGCAAATCGATCTCGAATAACTGCGAAGAAACCCGGCGCCACCCGGGTGTCAGCATCAAGGACAACGATTACTTGCTCTGATGAGGATTCTACGTTGGTTTGTTTCAGCCACCAATTTAGCGCCGGACCCTTTCCGATGGGCCCATTATCGGAACGAATGTGCACATGCGCCCCAGTCTGCTTCGCAACTGCAGCTGTGGCGTCTTGACAATGGTCAGCGATGACGTGGATCTGATCACATGAACCGATCATTCTTTTCAGCGAGCGTAAAGTACTCTCGAGTACATCCGCCTCATCCTGAGCGGGGATCACCACCGCCAGTTCTATTTCATTTACTACGTCGTGATTCATCTGGCTGGGAAATCTACTTGAGGACAATTGTCAACCTATAACCTGCTTGGTCCTGGATCTGGCAGAAGTAAACCCTCTCAAATCGCGTCACGGTGCAGCTCGAACGCAGATCATGGAACTACAGGCGAAGGGCAGGGCGTCCCTGGGAATTGGGAAATAAAATCAGCACATGCTGATGTGGCTGTCGCGCCAACGTCTGGAGTTATGGTAGGTTCAGGAGTTGCGGTAACGATCAAGAGCTTCGTTTCCGGAGTCGTCGGAGGGCACGTCGGGCAGACAGGCGAGGATACCACCAATGTTGGGCTTGCCTCCACTTCGGTAGCTTCAGGTCCTGGCCCCCATGTCAGATCGAAGTAATCGAAGACATATAAGCCGTAGCCTACCGTCACCGTGATGACCACCCCCATTAATACACCTATGACCAGGGTTAGAACGAAAAGCTTGTTTACTGGTGGTTTCTTGGGCTTTTTAAACGGTTTTGTATCAATGTTGGAGGGATCCTGCATATTTAAATTCCTTTTCGCTGTAGCAAATATCTTGGTATATCATCAAATTCCTGGCAATGCTCACAAAGTACAACCTTCTCAAGTGCTTTTGAATCAAACCAGATGCCATGCATCAGATGGCTGAGGATAATACCATGCAAACGCATAATAGCAAGACCCCGGTGTTAGAGCGTATGTTAGGAATTGGATGAGATTAGCAATTGACGTTGATTATGGCAGAGGCAAACCACCCTTAGCCTGGACCATCATATAAGCAGCCCAAGCCCGGTCAAGTTCATCCTCAGGGCAGAATCGAAGTGGATCATCATGGCATGCCGGGAGAATCCCTTCATTGTAGGCTGCCTCTACCCAACCTGCATACCAAGCTCCCAGATAAACATCGTCAAAGATACCCGTAGGATCAGGTGGTTCATAATCAACGTTATTCTTGATGCGAAGGAAAAAAACACTTCCTTCAGCACGGGTATGCTGGCTAAGAGGGCAGTATATAAGCGGATCTGTCCCACAACCAGCGGTATAGCCATCCGTCCATAAACTTTCAATCCAACCATAACCCCAATAACTCTTGAAAACGTCGACAAATGTAGGTGTGTCTGGCGGAGAGTAGGGTGGATCGGGGATGGCGCCATATTCGCCGCGCAGGACGAAGACCGAGCTTTCGGCGCGGTTTATTATACTATCTGGGCAAAATAGTCGCGGCTCGGCAGAGCAACCAACCACGTAGCCACCATTGTATAGAGCAACAATGTAGTCATAAGCCCAATGTCCAGGGGGCACATCTCCGAAGACATCGGTTGGTGTGACTGTCGGGGTATCCGTTGGCGTGGATGTGCCGATGGGAGTCGCAGTAGGCGTCGAAGTCGATGTTGACGTAGATGTCGGCGTGGCGGTTGAAGTAGATGTAGGCGTCGAAGTCGATGTTGGCGTAGATGTCGGCGTAGATGTTGATGTGGCTGTCGAAGTCGATGTAGACGTAGATGTCGGAGTGGAGGTATCGGTTGGAGTGAGCGTCTCAGTTGGCGTAAGCGTATCAGTGGGTGTCGCCGTCGCGGTCGAAGTCGAGGTTGCCGTAGGTGTCGAAGTCGAGGTTGACGTAGATGTCGGAGTTGGTGTGCTGTCATCCAGCGCGGCAACCGCAGCGTCTACTTGAATGCGCGGCATGTCGGTAACGATTCCATCTGGGGAGGTTCGTGTATCATCAACCAGCACACCCGTATCCCGTAAGGCAGCCAGCACCTGATCCACAGAAGCGGCCGGGGCTTTCGACTTGAGCACCGCCCAAGCGCCGGCAACGTGAGGCGCTGCCATCGATGTTCCGCCCCAAGCCCCATAGCTCCCACCCGGAACTGATGAATTTATGGAAAATCCTGGGGCCAGTAGAGAAATAAATGATGCTATATTCGAAAAGTACGAAACATCATCGACTTCTGGGGAATAATCGTTGGTTGACCCCACGCTTACCGCCGAAGAGATACACGCCGGCGCGCCAATCGCGTCGCGATAGTAACTGTTGCCGGAGGCAATTACTGTAGCTATCCCGACCGATCGGAGATTATCGATAGAAGGTTTTCGATAAAACACTTCAACATTGTCACAGTCGGAAAAGTATTGCCCTCCGCCAAGGCTCATGTTCGCCGAGGCGATATTAAAACTTGCGCTTTGTTCGTACACCCACTCCAGGGCAGCTATTTGGTCTGAGACGAAGCTCAAAACACAGGGGCTGTTCCCAACTCCACAATATAAATCATTATTGAACCTGGAGAAAACCTGAACGGCGATGATGTTTGCATCCTTAGCGACTCCCGAAAAGCTCCCACCATTCCCGGCCGCAATGCCTGCCACGTGGGTGCCGTGGTCACAACCATCATTCTCCAAGGGACAATTGACACCAGCTCCGGGACCAATTTGCTGCTCAGAGGCATCAGGGCACACCGTAGTTGAAGGGTAAGATGGATTGTTACTAGAAAAGCAGGCTTCTGAGACTATTTTGCCGGTTAAGAACTCATGACCTCCATCAACGCCGGTATCGAGGATAGCAACCACCTGACCTGACCCAGTATATCCCGATGCCCAGGCCTGATCCGCACCGATCAAGGGTATACTTTGCGCTAGTGTAGGTGGCTCAGGTACGTCTTCTTGAATGCGAGCTACATTTGGGTTAGCAGCCAGATCGGCTAAACCATCCGGGTCTACACTTACAAGCATAATAGGAACATACTTGAACTTCCGGAGGACATTGGCATTGAAGGATTCTAGCCGTTTAGCAACTGCAGCCTGCGCTATAGCAATCCCGTTTCGCTGCCCCTGGACCGAGGCGGGAGCCTGTAGTAATCCCTCCGGCTTAAACGTTACTTTCAAGCCGATTATCACCCGCACGCCGCCCTCCTGCTGAGCCTTCGGCAGGAGCGCCTGATAAGAATCATACTTGGCTTGGATGTCTTCGGCGGAAAGACGAGCAGGATCACTCCATCCCAATTGAGCTTGACCCGCGGCTGGTATTAAACCAAGGCTCAAGAAGAAAAGGGGGATCAAGAATATACTGAGGGTACGTAAACGCACATTGATTCCTTATAACCTTCGTTGCCCTCGCGGTGAAAGCCCGTCTTAAATATCAGAAGACCGATTCGCATCGCGATCACTCTAATTCTACTCCGTATTGGCTCTGCAACCCTCTAGTTGATTAGTGCTAGTCGTCTATCATGTGCACGGATCTGATTACTTCTTAACTCCGTACTTATCCTCCACTTCTTTTACGAAACCTTGGCCGATATCTCATTGCAGCATCCTCTATGAACGCAAAGAATCTTCACCATGGAAGTTAGAATGTCCATTCAATGATTTTTTCCATGCGTACTTGCCATGAATTACTTTTCAGGAAGGCATCAAGTTTCTCCTCATTGATCTGAAGCTCGCGCGCCTTGTTTATAAATGCTACAAACTCATCATGGCTAGATGCTCTGAAGATGAAAGGAATATCTGCCAATGGCATCAAGGATGGCGCAACCACAGGCAGACCCATGGCCAGATATTCATATACTTTGAGCGGACTTGTAGCTTGCGAGATTTGATCAACCTTCCAAGGGACAATGCCGACATCTGAATGTATAAGATATGCCGGAAGATCAACCTGAGCCTTTAATCCAAGAAAATGCACATTAGGCAAATCCAATGGGCATTTATCTCGATAATCACCAATGATGACAATTTTAGCTTCTGGGTAAGCCTTTGCGACTCGTCCTAAAAGTGACCAGTCAAACCAATCCCCCCACAGTGCGCCAACATAAATAAATATTGGATTCCCCTTAGGTAAATCCTTGGGACGCTCGTAACTTTGACGTCGATTAAAAAGGTGTAAATCAACCGCATTTGGAATTAGGCGTGCTTCTCTACCACGTACATGACCAAGCTTATTCACCAACTTCGGTGCAGTCGCTATCAGTAGATCGCTTTGATCGATGATTTTCCTTTCAATCGTTTTCGAATACCATCTCCCCCCAAGAGAGGTTTCCCAATCATCAATCAAGTCATAGACAATCTTTCCACCCGCCCTTTTTATAGATTTGATGAGAGGTTGGAACTCCCTTAATGGGAATTCAGCAATCGCAAGTATCGGTTTATGTTTAAGTAACTCCCCATATTCCCATTGAAAAGCTTTCCAATCAAAATCCGATACATGGACATGGAGTAAACGCGGGTGCCAATTCTTGATCTGCAGATCAATACTCTCTTGTTTGGCAAATTTATAGATAAAAACCACAAGGTTGTCACGACGCAGCAACTCTTTAGCAAGTTGAGCAGCCCTCGCACCGCCACCGGTGTCATCGATCGGGATGCCCGATAGAATAAATGCAATCCCCGTTGCTCCTGTGTGGCGCCTCGCGGTCACGACTGGTCGCCTGGCGACACCGCGGAAGAATCCGATCGATCGAGCCAACTGACCGAGAATCCTGATTCCCAGGTTTGTTTCCCATCCAATCAGGGTAACAAGGATGAGCGTGATCATTCCAAATAGCAGAAATGCGGTCACGATCAATTTGACAGCTACTAAAGGAGAAACCAAAATAAATACACTCAAGGCTGCAGCTATACAAAGCATAGCGGAAACGATACCGGTTAGTCCCAATACAAGCGAACGACGCCAATAATGTTCAGCATATAGGTTGCTTTCTCCATCCCCAGCACTCCAAGAAGCAAGTTTATTCCATAATGATTTTAGTGTATCTGGAGCATGCCACACTACTACAGCTTCAGGGACAAATGCCCAATGACGACAATTCCGCTTGAGCTTTAAAGCAAAGTATGTGTCGTCACCTGTTAAAGTAAGCCACTCCGGATAGTTACCTGCTGCTCCCCATACAGACTTGAGAAAAGCCATCGACCGAGCTGATGGTAAAAATTTTTGCGGATCGATGTCAGCCAATTTAGGGATGATTTCGTTTCTAGCTCTCTCACTAAACCAGGACGACGTCTTTGCTTCAAACCAACCAGCTACGACTTCTGTATTGTGATCTATCTCAAAAGGACGAATTATATTCGCCAAGTAATCAGTGGTTAAATCACTGCCGAAATCAGCGATCGCAATCACCTCATTTTTTGCCAGCCGAATCCCCTTGTTTCTTCCTTGAGCTATATTCGCTCCTTTTTCCACGACAACTTTGGCGTTTAATGAACTTTGTTCTGCGAATGCCTTGAGTATCTCGTGGGTACCGTCGGTCGACCCAGCATCAATAATAATTACTTCATCAGGTTGCCGTGTCTGGTTCTCCAGAGTTCTCAACCATGCTTCAGCAGTGTCAATTTCGTTCAAAACGGTTGAGACAAGGGAAACACGTACCTTCTGCTTGATAATTCCTGAAAGGGGCCGACGTTGCTTATAGCTCGTAAAGAGATCGTCTCGATCTGTATAAAGGATAACTTGTGAGTTGTCTTCGATGGTAATACGAGATGCATGTAACGAAAATAGCAATGCTCTCAACGGCATGGGTAAGAAGATACGCGCTCGTCTACGGAACGACCCAGCTACTCCATAGATAAGATTCGATATGCGACTAGTTAATCCTCTCAATAAACCTGATCCGATGTGGAGCCACTTTGTATGTTCCCTGATGAGCCATACAATTCTCCAAGCGTGATTAAGCCACTTCCATCCTCGTGAAGATTTTATCCTAGCAATATCAACAAGAGCCTGTGAAAGATCCACCTTAGTTTGCGATAGTATTTCGCTTACCCGATATAGCTCTTCTTTAAACTTTTCCACTCTTTTTGAAACATCAAAAAGGTTTTGATTTGCTTTTGCTTCTTGCTCCTTAGCAGCATGGAAATTCTCAACCAACTTCTGAATTACACTACCGTGCCTTTCAACTTTAAACTTACTCATACTTGGGATTGAGATGTAGATACCCTTCGTACTAGATACTTCATCTAAGCGTTGAATTACTCGCCTTACACGTGCATCCCAAGTATTGAGACTTGATACACGCTGTAAATGTGTAATTACATTACTATCATTACAGTACTCAAATGCTTTTTCAATTAGGTTCAAGAACGCCTTACAATCATTCGCAATAAATACTGCCTTATAACCTTCGCACTCAGGTATCGCTGTGGCAACTACCGGCTTTCCACAAGCCATGTATTCGTAAAGTTTTATGGGTGAGGTCGATAGCGTGATATTGTTTATCTTGAATGGAATTATTGCTATGTCAAATAGCCATAAGAATTTAATTAATTCATCATACGGTTTCATTCCGAACCAATGGACATTCGGCTCATCCAAAATCCTGCTATTCTTCAGACTACCATCATAATCCACGCCAATTAACACTAATTCACAATCGCGTCTTTCCATGGCAATTCTTCGTATCAAATTATAGTCAAGCCATTCAGCCAAAGCTCCAGAATATCCAATTACTGGATGTCCTGTTTCGAGAATAGAGAGCCACTCGGAAGGAATCTCTTTTTGAAGTAGCACTTTTGCCTGCTGAATACGTTCATAATCAACTGCATTCGGAATTAGCATGGCATCATGACGATGTTTAGTTACATCCTTCATTAGCTTCCGTGCTGAAGTCAACACAATCTCTGAAGACCGTAAAAGAAATCTATGGTCATCCTCCGTTCCCATCGAGATCTCCAAAGCATCACAATAATCGTAAATTACAGTGGGGTTCTTAAAGTAATTAACAAAATCCCTGTGACGAGAGGTCCCTATGTAGATAATCGGATTTACTACACTTTGGAATGTATTTAAAGGAACATTACATAAGTATAAGTGTTGCTCCACATATTCAAATCCATGGACATTATCTGTACTGGCGTTTCCTGTACAGAAGAAGAATAGATAATCTTGTTTCGCGAATGATCGAGCAATTTGGTGGGGACGCTGGAACATATATCCCCAATCAATAGTTGGGGGGTATATTACAATACCCTTGGACTTAGCATTTTGATCAACAATACTTATAAACTCATTGAAATATTGCTCATTAGATGAGTCTTTATCTATCAACAAGTTTCGATCTCCGAACAAACCTCTTGGTACAATATTCGATTTTCTTAAATTCTTATAATTAATTTCAGCAAGGTAATCATTAGCACGTTCTTGGATTGTAGTTACCGTGGAAGTTATCGATTCGCCTTTGCCATCAAACCCATCTATTAAAGCCGCTCGTTCACCTTCAAGTCCATTAATTGACCACAGGAAATACGACGGTTTCGACTTATTTCTCGATGAAATATTAAGTAATTCAACAGCGAATTGCGCATTTAGGTGAGCAGCTTCGACTAAACCATTAATGACCGAATCAGGAACTCGCATTGCTTCATAATCACTTCTTAGTACTCGTATTAATAGATCAGCTAGAGTTTCCCCTTTCAACCCTTTAAGGTCAAGCACGTGCTCTTCCCTGTCCAACTCTCTCATAAGGCCTTCCACTTTTGGATCATAGGATAGAGCAACTGAAGGAACACGGCTCTTCAACGCAAATATTAATGAGTGGAGACGCATACCTAGCAGGATGTCACAGTTCGCAACAAGTCCAGCAATTTCGGTAGGACTATATTCATTCTGCAGAATTGCTGTCTTCCTGGAATACCTCATATGTGTTGTCACTAAGTGGGCGACGGAGATGTCGTTGGGCTTGAGTACATCACCTATTTGAAATGGAATAAAAACAACAGTGCCTCCCACCTCGTACAGAAACCTATCTAAAGCAAAGGCGACCTCATTTATCCACTCCTCATTTGCTACATCAAAATCCCAAGTCCTTAGTGCCACACCCAATAATGGGTGCATGTTTTCCATCACGATTTCATTTTCAAGTATGTATTGAATTTGATCATTCTCAGCTGGCTGGATCGCGAACGCCGGATCCGCAGTTATATATACTTTATTTGCGGGAACACCTAAAGCCATAAGTATCTTTTTCGAAAGATCATCACGTACAGTAGAAACATGAGCTTGCTCAAAGACAGTCCATGTCATGATCTTTCCCTCGATTGTAATAAGTGGACCTACTCCTACAGCGTAAAGCATAATTGGTTTATTAAGAGCGTGGGCAATTATTGGTACAAAGATTATTGATTCGAATCCCACTTCACTTGGATGAAACACCCTCTCAAGATCAACACCCATGTAGTCGTGGAACAAACCTCCCCCTCCAAGAATCACAATATCACTCCTATGAATAGCTTTTACGATTTCTACGCAATCTAGCCAATTGATTGCCTCGACTGAGTATCGACTCTCGGTTTGCCTAGGATTAAACGAAATGACACTGAATACTCCATTAGGGATCAGATCTCGTAAGTCTTCAAGAATAACTTCTAAGATTGCTTCATCACCTGTATTACCAAATCCGTAATATCCTGCAATTAGTACCCAATGTGACATTAATTCTTTAACCTCATATCTTGTTAAGATTGGCCATTGAATACAACTTAAGAGTTTTCCTCTCATTACATCAGTTTAGTACTTTGCTTGTACAAACCACATTCGATGCAATGAAATCCATCCGCTAATCGAAGAAATATACCACCACAATTTGAGCAAAGCTCGAATTTGTCACTATGTGCAATATGGCCCCTCTGCAAGCTGCGTTCGAACCACCAATTCCAATGCCCTGCCCATGTACTGGCCATGGTATCCGAATCCCAGATAGATTTTCGCGCGTGGTACCCAAGTTCCTGCATTGTAAAAGGATCCTGTGAAAGCTTTTGGATAAGCATTGCTACCCGTTTTCTTACACTATCGGAACAATGGTTGCCTCTAATAATGAAGCCATCTTTGCCATCTCTAATTAATTCCTCAAACGCACCAACTGGACTAGCCATGACTACACAACCTGCACGCATTGACTCGATGGTTGTCATCCCAAAGGGTTCTTCCCTGGACTGTAGGCAGATTGAATAACTGCACTGCATCAATTCCCGGGCCAATTCGCGCTGCCCAACCAGCCCTTTATAGATCAAACCCTCCGCTTCAGGGAAACCTGTATCTGGTTGTCCCCATAGCCCCGGTCCACCAAAGACAAGCAGATGAAAACGAGGATTCATAGCTCGGAGCCGTTTCAGCACAGCAATAGCTGTGTCCAACCCTTTAGACGGATGTGAGAAATATACCAGCCGGAAGGGGTCCCGAACCGGATTTTGATCCTCTGCCCGGGAAAACAACTCCTCTTCATAAGCGTTGTAGACGACGAAAATCCGATCTTGGGGAATCCCCCAATCTGAATGGGCGACACCGGCCACAAAATTGCTTACCGCGTACAAGTAGTCCCATCCCACCTTTTCAAGTCCCGTCGGCTTGATCGTGCCGTGAGCCCAGACCAGCCGCAGGCGCACATTAGTTTCCAAGTCCAGGAGGGGCATCAAATCCATCGCTCCACCGGAGGTGTTAGCGATGAGTACATCCCCTTCCATTCTTCGGGTTTGTCCAAGAGGAATATATTCCACGCCGTCGATCCGTTCCCGCCGAGGGCAATTGACCACCATCACAACCTCATGACCGGCTTTGCTAAGCGCTTTCGCCATGCGAACTCGCGCAGTTATCCCTCCTCCGACGCCGGTTCGATAGGGAGTATTGCCATCATACTCAATGTGCTTATCGGGACAATAGAAGACCACTCGATACATAAAATAACCTGACTTCTGTAAAATTCACCCTTTAATATATTGATCCACTACATGCCTGGCTGGTCCAATATCCATGACCCTGCCTTCAGAGAGCCACACCGCACGATTACAAATTTCCTTCGCATTCTCCAATGCGTGGGTGACGAAAAGGATCGTCGCCCCCCGCTCCCGGAAAGCGTCCATTCGCTCCAAGCATTTCTCCTGAAAATGCACGTCGCCAACGGCAAGGACTTCGTCGACGAGCAAGATATCAGCCAGGCGACAGGTGGCGACGGCGAAACCAAGCCGGGCGGTCATACCGGTGGAAAAAGTCCGCAGAGGCGCGTCGACGAAGTCCCACAAATCCGCGAAATCAACAATGCTCTCGAAGCGCTGGTCCACTTCACGCCGGCTCATACCCAGCAAAGTGCCGAAAAGGTACACATTCTCGCGCCCGGTCAACTCAGGATGGAACCCTGCCCCCAGATCCAGCAATGGAGCCACCCTTCCCCGAACCACCACCCTGCCCTCGGTAGGATGCAGCAGCCCGGCGACGACCTTGAGCAGGGTGCTTTTCCCGGCGCCATTGTGACCGATGATTCCAAAAACCTCCCCCCGTTGAACGTCCAGACTAACTTCCCTCAAAGCCCAGAAGTCTATGTGCTCAAGCCGCCGCTGAGCCCAGCGGATGGCTAATTCCTTGATTCCCGAGACCTTCTCCCGTGGCACACGGTATCTCACCGAGAGCCCCTCGATTTGAATCGACGGCTTCAAGTCGCTTTCATTGAAAGCTGGGGGTCGCGCTGCATCAGACATTGTAAGCGTATTCACGAGCCTTGCGAGTGAAAATCCACCAGCCGAGGAGAAGCGATAAACAAGCAATAAGGAATCCTATGACAATAGTTGAAAGGTCAGGCAGTCGCCCATCGAGAAGTGGCGTGCGAAAGGCATCAACCAGGTAGTAGAGAGGGTTTAGGTAAAGAAACACCTTGACCCCCTCAGGCACCAGGTCTAACGGATAGATCACCGGCGTCAGGTACAACCAGGCGGTGAGAAGCACCTCATACATCGGCATCACATCCGCGAAGTAGATCACAACCGAGGATAGTGCCAACCCAACTCCCAGAGCAAAAAGGCTGGCGATAAATATGGGAACAGGCAAGAAGAAAACGCTGGCGTGGATTCTTGCTCCAAGTATCAAGGCGATCAGCATGTATGCGCCCAAAGAAAGAAACAGATTGACCAGACCGGTGCCGATCGCGGACACCGCGAACGCCGCTTTGGGCACGAAGACCCTGCCAATCAGTCCTCCGCTCCAGATCAGTTCCCCCATGGCAGCAGTTGTCGACTGAGCAACAAAATTCCATATGAGCAGGCCGGAGAGGACATACAGGGCATATTCACGGCCTGGATACTTAAAAATGCTTGAAAAGACCAATGTTAGCACCCCCATGGTCAAGAGTGGGTTGATCATCGTCCAGGCAACGCCAAGCAAGGACCGCTTGTAACGGGTCTTAATACTTCTAGAAATTAATTGAAAAATTAGATCGCGATAACGTATTAGGACCAGAAACTCCTCAACAAATGGGGATGGTCGGGTCGCTGAATCGTAGACCGGCGTCTGATCCATTCGAATAACCTCTACACATCTGGCGACAAAAGCTAGGGGAACAGTTTAGCATATATCGACTTTGAGCTCCGAAGCCGAAGGTGCCGCTTGTTTTTAACGGCGCCCGCGTTCCGCTTCGCGTCCCTCGCGAAGCATCTCCGTAGGGGGCGAAGCGAAGCGGAGTGGGGTTGCGGGGGAGCGATTGGTTAGCAGGCCACATTCCTGAGAAAGTGCAATTATTTAAGGAAGATCCTCAAGAGGAACACCTTCTCCTCGTCTTAGACTAGCTCGAGCTTCTTCAATTCGCCGTAGAAATCGAGGATCATGCTCCAGTCGATACTCAAACCAATCATCTTCATTCTTAAACCCTATCAGCACTCCGGCTGGCTTTCCATGGCGCGTGATTACAATCTCCTCTTTGTTGGCTAATCGGAGATATTTCGATAATTGGTCCTTTACTTCAGATAGCGGTACGCGTTTCATTATTGTTCTCCTACATCCTTCAACCATTCAGCAGCTCTTGACTTAGGAATAACCGCAAGAACCTCGACAGTTTCCTTTTGAATATCACAAAAGACACGGATTTCTCCAACTCTGAGCCGGTATTGTGGATACTCCATTTCTGTTAATCGCTTTATCCGACTCCTACTTACCTTTCTAGGCTCGTATCTCAAATGGTGTTCGATCGCATCTTTTATCGTTGCACGCTCACGCGCAGAGAGCTTTTTGAAATCGTCAGCTGCTTCAGGCGAAAAGATGATTTCGTATCGTATATGGCTACAGTATGGCTATATTCTAGCCTTATTATTGTCTTGTGTCAATTAAGCTCAGATATTAAGCGGATGAGTTAAGGCCAGCTAACACCCGGTTGGACATCTTAGGAACTGAAAAATGCCAGCCTGTTGGTTGGCACTATTGCTGGCGAAAGAATAAACCATCACTCCTGAATGGTCTTAGTAACCGATCAAGATAATTGTGATTAACTTGACAATGTTACATTTGTCATTGCGAGCGGAGCGAAGCAATCTACAAGCACGCTAGGGGATTGCTTCGGCGCAAACAGCGCGCCTCGCAATGACACCTAGATTGAAATCTAACATTGTCAAGTTAATTAGATCATAAAACCCGACGGTTCTTTTGAGACCCGTCGGGTTTATAACTTCGACAAGCGCATCAAGCTGGGAAGTCCTTATTTAGATTGACCGAGAACTAGTAGCCAACCCAACAATGCGTTCGAAACCTCGGTCTAATAGATCCTCCAACTCCTTCACTGTGGAGCGATAGGTCTCCTCCGTACCCCACACCGGATCGTCGATGTTGTGGGCTTGATCGATCATGGCGGTCAACATGTAGACGCGATCCGCGGCCTGGGGAAAGTTGCGTTGAATAGATACTCGATGCCGATCTTCCATGACTAGGATCAAGTCGAATTCACCCAGTAGCCTAGCTCCAACCGGCTGGGATCGGTGATCGTCGAGGTCCAAGCCACGTTCTCGCATCACTTCACGGGAGTGTGTGGTCGCCGGCGCACCTTCGATCGCCCAGACCCCCGCCGACTCGACACGCCATCCCTCCCCCAAGCCAGCCCGGTCAAGACGCTGGCGAAAAAGCACCTCGGCCATTGGCGACCGACACTGATTGGCAGTACATACAAACAACACTGAAGACAAGTTCTCCTCCTTATCAAACTCTGTTCAAGTTTTTTAATTCAAGTGCATTGTCGACTATCAATAGACATGTCATATTCTTATTCATATTAACCTATTTCCCCAAACCTACCAATCGCCCAGAGCGGAGGGCCGAGCCTGAGCTATATGTCAAGAGTAATAGGTTCCCTCCAAGGCGAGGCCCGTAGTCGAAGGGCGTCCTTCGACTGCGCTCCGCGACGAAGGGTCCCTAGAACAAAGTATCTTTTCTGAGAATTATTCACTCCCGCCAATTTTCCCAAAACCAATTAATCGCCCAGAGCGGAGGGG
>JAUWHR010000039.1 GCA_030605795.1 Anaerolineae bacterium
GATCATCCAGGATCTCATTTCCAGCGGCAAGAGCCTCTTGCTGGTGGGTCGTCCAGGTGTTGGAAAAACCACTATGCTACGCGAAGCGGCTCGTATCCTGGCCGAGGATAAACGGGTGGTGATCGTTGATACCTCCAACGAGATCGCCGGTGACGGCGATGTTCCCCACCCGGCTATTGGTCGCGCTCGCCGCATGCAGGTACGGAAGCCGACACTCCAACACGAGGTGATGATTGAGGCGGTAGAGAACCACAATCCGCAGGTGATCGTGATCGACGAGATCGGCCGTGAACTGGAGGCGGTGGCCGCCCGCACCATCGCTGAGCGCGGAGTTCAGTTGATCGGCACCGCCCACGGCAATAATCTCGAAAACCTACTTCTCAACCCCACCCTATCCGACCTGGTGGGGGGGATCGAAACGGTCACTCTCTCTGACGAAGAAGCCCGCCGCCGTGGGACCCAAAAGACCGTCCTTGAGCGACGAGCAGCGCCGACATTCGACGTATTGATTGAGATCCAGGACCGCGAGCGGCTAGCAGTACATCGCGATGTTTCTGCCGCAGTGGACGCCATGCTTCGCGGGCGCCCGTTGCCGCCTGAGTTGCGCTCTCGGGACGAGAAGGGGGAAATCCACATTGAAACCCAGCCTGCCTCACCCACTCCTGGCCGACGTGATAAGGTCGGATACCGGCGACAAACCGCACTGCCAACGGCCCCTTTCTCCAGCGATGAGGGACTGCCCTACTCTCCAACACCACCGCGTATGCCTGGAACCCCGCTGGCAACGGTTCGCATCTTCGCTTATGGGGTGGCCCGCAACCGCCTACGCCAAGCGGCCAAACGGCTGCGCGTTCCTGCACTGTTGGTTGACAATCTGGGCGAAGCGGATGTGCTGGTCACCCTGCGCTCATACTACCGCAAGCGCCAGAAGATCGTCGCCGATGCAGAGAACCGACGCATGTCGATCTACGTCTTACGCGCCAATACTGTCAGCCAGATGGAGAGCTTCATGACCGACCTCTTCAACCTTCAAGCCGCCAGCGTTGATGACCCCTCGATGGAGACCGCTTTACAGGAGGCTCAGCAGGCTGTCCAAGCCGTGCTTGATGGGGCTCGATCAATCGACTTATCACCGACTTCCGCTTATATCCGTCGTCTGCAACACCAGATGGCTCGCCAAGCCAATCTAGTGTCTCACTCTTACGGCAAGGAGCCAGGACGGCGGGTGAGGATTTTCCGTAGTTGAGCTCATTTATCACACTTGAGGGTCCCGAAGGAAGCGGTAAGACCACCCAAGCCGAACAGCTTGCTGAATATTTGCGCGCCCAGGGATTTGATGTCCTACTCTCCCGTGAGCCGGGCGGCCCCTCCATAAGCGAACAGATTCGACACGTGTTGACCTCGCTCGATAACACCGCCATGCACCCCCGAACCGAGTTCTTGCTCTTCTCCGCCTCCCGCGCTCAACACGTTCATGAAGTAATCCGCCCCCATCTTGCGGAGGGTGGGTTGGTGGTCTGCGACCGGTTCTACGACGCCTCGCTCGCCTACCAGGGCTATGGCCATGGCCTGGATCTGGACACCCTGCGATCGATTACCGCCTTCGCCACCGGCGGTCTACAGCCCGACCTGACCCTGCTACTCGACCTGCCAGTTGAGCAGGGACTTCATCGCCGTGAGCATGACGGTAATTGGAACCGCCTCGACGCCTACGACTTGGAGTTTCACCACCGGGTGCGACAGGGCTATCTAGCCATGGCCGCCGCCGAACCGGAGCGCTGGGTAGAACTCGACGCCAGGCAACCCCCCGACGCCATCCAGGACAAAATAAGGCGCATCGTTGAGACGCGCCTGGCACAGCATGACCCGGGCACACACAAATAACCGATCCTATAAATCGTCGCCCACACCCCCTAACTCCGGCATACTCTTCTCGATATCCTCCGGGCTCTCACCCGCATCTAGGCGACCGATTACCTCATCAAACTCGGTAGGCATCTCTTCTCCCATCTCCTGTCCCATCTTGCGCAGCATTCGCGCCATGGAGCGGGGATCCTGGTCATCGAAATCAGCCCAACTGCTCGGGTCGGCCAGCGACTCTAGCCGCGACTCCTCCGAACGGGCAAAACGTACCCGAACGATGATGCGCTTCAGATCTGGGCTGTCGCAATAGGGACACCGCACCGATATATTCCCGTATTCCTCGTACGTCTGATAAATCGACACCCGCTTGTGGCACTCCAGGCAGCGATATTCATAGCTTGGCATGGCAACCTCCACCTCTACTCCGTAGGTTAGCTGCTAATATCTATTCCAGGACCTCCAACCTAAAAGGTCCTTCTATTTTACCCGCTACGCAGCACCCCATAAATGGATTATACTGAGCCCTCAAAGAGGCTTCAACCCATGCATGACGACTTGCGCGAACGGCAACGCCAGCCGCTCCTTATCGTGATATCTGGCCCGTCAGGGGTTGGTAAGGATAGCGTGCTTCAAAATATGAGGGCGCGCGACCTTCCCTTCCATTTCGTGGTCACGGCTACCACCCGACCCAAACGCCCCGATGAAGTTGACGGCATCGACTATTTCTTCATCAGCCAGGATGAGTTCGTCAAGATGATCGAGCAGGACGAACTACTCGAGCACGCCATCGTTTATGGCGACAACAAGGGAATTCCCAAACAACAAGTGCGACAAGCGCTAGCCAGCGGGAAGGATGTCGTGATGCGCATCGATGTCCAGGGCGCCGAGACCATCCGCAACATATGCCCTGAGGCGCTGTTGATCTTTCTCTCCACCCGCACCGAAGAGGAATTGGTCAAACGTCTTAAAACCCGCAGAACCGAAACGCCCGAGAGCCTGGAACTGCGTCTGGCCACTGTCCGCCATGAAATGGAATCAGTCGAACAGTTCGACTATTATGTGATTAACGCTGACAACCAATTGGATGCCACGGTGGATACCATCCAGGCAATCATCCATGCCGAACTTCAGCGCACCCACCCTCGGCAGGTGGTCCTCTGAGCCTGCCACCCTCGCCTCCTCCCGTTGAAAGGCCCCCGGCTCCACTTCGCGATCCACCCCAACGGCGACCTTCCACGCTACGAGCGCGAATGACCCGCGCCCCAGTCACATTCGGCCTGATCGGTGCCACCTTGCTGGTGTTCCTCACTCAAACGTTATCTCAATCAGTTCTAGGCTTCGATCTGGTAACCTTATTGGGCGCCAAGGATAACGTAGCCATTGCCGCCGGCCAGGTTTGGCGTCTCATCACCCCAGTGTTCATCCACGGAGGATACTTCCATCTATTCATCAATCTGTACTCGCTTTACGCGATCGGTCCGGCCGTTGAGCGGTTCTTTGGCCCATGGCGCATCCTGTCACTGTACCTACTCTCGGGGATTGCCGGGGTGTTGCTCAGTATGATCTTCAGCTCATACCGCTCGGTCGGCTCCTCAGGAGCGATCTTCGGCTTGCTTGGCTCCTTAGGAGCTTTCCTGTACGTTAATCGCTCGACCTTTGGCCAGGCCGGCGCGATTCAGCTGCGCCAGATCGTCATGGTCGCACTGATTAATCTCGGCTTAGGCCTCTCCCCAGGGATTGACAACTGGGGCCACCTTGGGGGGCTGATTTTCGGCACAAGTCTGACCTGGTTTACCGGCCCTAACTTCGCAGTAGTGAGGGACGAGACAGCCGACCGTTTCATACTTGTTGATCGACGGCCATGGTGCCTAGTATGGCCAAAGGTCTTACTCGGCGCGGTTGTGGTCGCCTTGTTGGTTCTGGCCGCACTTTTGATCCCCCCCAGGTACTGAACCCCCTCCCTCATCAATCGCCTCTCCTCGGCCGCCACTCACCCGCCAGAGCGTCAAAGGCTGGGTACAGACAGTACGGGTGTGGAATCCGCCGCCACACTTAGAAAACAGGACTCTAACATGTATGCGGGTTACATCACTGGCTGATTAACGGTAAAGATCACAAGGTAGGATAGGGCGTCAATCTGCTCTCTGTAGTCAAGCATCAGAATCAGGTGCTGTCGCATCCCCATCTGGTGTCTTTGATGTGCGGTCCCGCCGCCTGAACCTCGGCAGTCGGAGGCGAGGTAACCTGCGCCGACGCTCCTCCCCACGCCGTCTTTCCCGGCGGGGCCAATAGAGGAGTACGCCTAGCAAGCTGATCAGTACCCCCACAGCCAAGCCGATCACCTGGATCGGGCCAAAGCTCACGTTCGGGAGGTGCTGGGCGCCCAGGCCGATGAAATCCGCTAGGGAAGCCGCCGCTGCCACGACATACCCGGTGGCAATCAATCGCAGTCCTATATCAGCCCGCAATGAGTTAGGGCGAGCGTTGCGAACTACCCGGACAGTGGCGTACGCTCCCACCAGCAGCAGCGCCAATCCGGTCAGCCAGACCCCTACTTGGACAAACCCCACCACCGGGCTTCGGTCCATACCGATCAAATCGGGTTCAACGCCGATGATGAAGATGAACAGACCAATTAGGACCAGCGTCATCCAACGACGAGCCCAGCGCACCTGTCGAGGAGTAAGTTGGCGAGAAGGCATAGATCAACTCTCCGGAAGCGCGCGACGCAGCACTCTGAGCCAATTGCCGCCGAGAATGGCCTCGACATCTCTAGAGTTGTAGCCTCGAGCACTAAGTGCACCACCAATTAACCTCAGGTCGGCCACGCTGTCAAGACCCAAAGGTACCTTATCCACCCCAAACCCGCCATCGAAGTCGCTTCCCAGACCTACATGCTCGGCGTCCCCTACAACCTGACAGATGTGGTCAATGTGCGCAATGACGTCGTCGATAGTTACCGCTTGGCGCCCGTCGGATGGGCTCCAGTTGTCCTTAAGGAACCGATTGAAGGGCACTATCCCGATCACGCCGTCCCGTTCGGCGATCTGAGAGATGACGTGGTCGCTCAGATGGCGCTCTGGTTTGGCGCTATGAGGCAGGCGCGCTAGGGGATTGCTGTGAGAAGCAATTACCGATCCCTGGTACCGATCAAGCGCCTCCAGCACCCCTTCCTCGGTCATATGACTCAAGTCGAGGATCATCTTTAGGTCTGCCATGACTTCTAGCAAGGCTCGGCCGTCATCGCTGAGCGGGCCAGGTTCGCCAGTCCCGCCAGCATAGCGCGTTCCCGTCCAGGCCGGCCCGAGAATCCGTACTCCGGCCTCATACCACTCCGGCAACTCCGCTGGCCGGCGCACACCGTCCGCGCCTTCCATCAAGATTACCAAACCAACTCTGGTTTCACGCGGTTCCTCGCCCTGCCAACCATTCAGCACCTGCTCTAAATCTGCCCGCATACGGATCAGGCAGAATTTATCGGGATGCTCACTAACCAGTCTCCAATAGAAATCGAGGCTGGCCTGGTAGAGATTGTGCGCCTCCTCAGCATCGGTATAGCACTGTGTATCCCAAAGCCCATATCTCCGCCGTACAGGGGCAGCGAAAAGGGTTGCGAAGACGACAGCCACACAGCCTCGAATCCATTCGGGCCACCCCAGCAGAGTATGTCCATTGTGGGCGGGCGTCTCCATGTCCACTTCACGAGCACGGGTCTCAGCGACGGATAGTGTGTAATCACGCCCAAAAGTCAGCGCGTTCCATGCTATGTCCTCGTGCGCGTCAACAACAATCATCACTTTATTACCAGGTTGTGTCTCCGCACAGGTCGGGCGGCAATGGTCCGGCGCGAAATGATTCGAAGACCGCTCGCTCGGTGCCGACGAAGTGTAAAATATCATTTGGTTGATCACCTTGATCGATCAATATCGCTTGCTCTCCCACCGGCCCCACTAGCAAGTAGAAATGCGATTGGAATTCACCGACAGTTAAAATGTGTAGATCAATCATGTAAACATCCGTACACAATCATCAAGGAGCTAACTTTAAAATCGTGAGTCTCCACTTATAATATCACTCAACAGTTGAATCTGACTGGTCTTGATATTAAAAATGAATTAATCATTGTAACTACTCAGTCTGTCATTGCGAGGAACAAAGTGACGTGGCAATCTCCACCGTTGCTTACATGTTGAAGGCAGGAGATTGCTTCGCGGAGCCGAAGGCCCTGAGGGATCGAATGGCTCGCAATGACATGAAAAAGCCGTTTCGTGAGTAGAACTGCCCATTTCCAGACGATGCCTGAGTAGTTACTATCATTAATTGTGGTTCCCATCGCGCCGACGATTTTCCTACATTTTGCGTTCACGTTCAAACATAGGGAGCGAGACATGACAGGCCAAAAAATCGTATCAAACTGCGAGAATTGCAGCTGGCATAAACGCGCAGACGAAAACCCGGGTTCGATTATCGCCCGCCTCTGGAGATGGCACACAACCTGGTGCCCAATGTGGAAAGCTTATCAGAAAGCATTGGCTGAAAGTGATGAAATCAAGACAATGCCACGGTACTAAATACAAAAGTGATCCTGCGCGGATAATGCATTTTTAAATATCACCGCACGCACCAACGACATACCAGCCCATCTGAATGGGACTATACAACCGGACGAAGCAATGATAATATAAATTAAAGCATGATGCACGTGAGTTCTGTCTGGATGTCGTACCACCCACTGCCTGAGATCCTACGGCTCAGGCAATTATTGGTTAGCCAACTCTACTGGTGAACCCGACCGCCAACGAACGAAACAAGCACCTTGCACCATCGCTCAATTGTCGAAAGGAGACAAGCTCCATGTCCGAACGCGTTATTGGCACGGTCAAGTGGTTCAACAGCGAGAAGGGCTACGGCTTCATCGAGCGTGAAGATGGGCCAGACGTCTTCGTTCACTACACCGCGATCCAGTCGGAGGGTTTCCGAACCCTACAAGAAGGCCAGCAGGTGGAATTTGCCGTAGAGCAAGGCCCAAAGGGTCCACAAGCTACCAACGTCACCGCAACCTAACACAGCCAGAAACAACAAAAGAACTCCGTCGAATGGTGACGGAGTTCTATTGTACACGCGGCTCACTAACACATCCTCGATTTCTACCTACCCGCCACGGGCTACTTACTCTCTATATAACTCGCTCAATGCCAGCACTTGCTTCTCCGCGTGGTAGGATGAGCGTACTAACGGGCCGCTCTCGACCCACCTAAAACCGATTTCCAAACCATAACGCCTGAATTCGTCAAAATCCTCTGGCGTGTAGTACTGCTCGATGGGTAAGTGCTTCTTGGAAGGTTGTAGGTACTGGCCAATCGTCAGGATATCGACCCTCCAATCTCGCAGGTCGCGCATTACCGACTTGACCTCCTCCATCGTCTCACCCAGGCCGACCATGATCCCGGATTTGGTCAATACATCATGGTCGAGCGCCTTGGCATTGGACAGCGTATCCCGAGCCCACTCGTATCGATCCTGGGGTTGAACCTTCCTGAATAGCCGCGGCACGGTTTCGACGTTGTGGTTAAGGATCTCCGGGCGAGCATCCATCACGATCTTCAACGCCTCGATAGAACCTTTGAAATCAGGGATCAACACCTCCACCGAGCAACCTGTTTGGAGTTCGCGTATGCGCCGTATGACCATGGCGAAGATCGGTGCGCCGCCATCGGCGCGCTGGTCACGGTTAACACTGGTAATCACGGCGTGGCGTAGTTTCATCGCCTTTACCGCGCGGGCGACGCGCTCCGGCTCAAGCCAGTCGAGCGGCTCGGGGCGACCAGTCTTGATGTCGCAGAAGCCACAGGAGCGGGTGCATATTTCACCCATCATGAGGAATGTGGCGGTGCCCGAACCCCAACACTCGCCGATGTTGGGGCACATCGCCTGCTCACACACCGTGCGCAGTGCCTTGGTGCGCATCATCTCCCGCAACCATTTGTAAGTCTCCCCTGTGGGAGCGCGCACCTTGATCCATGAGGGCCGACGCTGTGGTTCCTGGCCCAGGCTCTCAATCCGGTCTTCTATGATGATACGACCTCCACTCACCATCGAAACTTTCCCTGGTGAACATTCTACCGCATCTCAGACGCCTGAAGGGGTGGAGACCAAAAGGTTCTCCAATGTTCACCCTCCTTTCGAGGAGATATGACCAAAAATCCTGTCCATGCTTGAGAACGGGGGAGGTTCATTGATAGGGTTTAATAGGTTCAACGACCTTCGGACTTCCGAAGTCTAAAGAGCGGGCGACATAACTTCGAGAGGCAATCGGCAGGCTAGCTATCCTGACCGGCGCGGTTTGGGTCAAATCTACGGGTAAATCACATAAAATTGGTTAACCGCTTCGGTGTAGTCATCACCTCTCAAGAACTCACCTTGCACAACCCCGATCAAATTGGCCTCTCCTGTCTGGTCAACTACAGTCACAAGAAGCCAGTCGGGCATTGGGTAGAGACAATCGAGTTCCATCACCACATTTAGCAAGGAAGGAGCCAAGAATGTCATATTTGTAGGTCCATCCCACTGCGCCCACACGTTTACGCCCCCTTCGTCGACCACCAGATAGAAGCTTACATTCTGCCGTGTCGGCGCAAAGTGTAGATGGATCCTCTCACGCGTCTCCGGCCATGTGCATGAGTCGGTTGGCGGCGTCTGGGGATCAATGGATGCTGTTTGAACATCCCGTTGATAACTGACAGCAATTTCGTCTCCTACCTGTTCCAAATCATTCCCACTTACCCAATTCAAAGCACATTCTAAGGGTAAATACCACGAAGTTCGTTAATCTGCTCAGCAAAGTCCCCACTCTGAACTGGCTCCCCTGGCACAAAACCCATGAAGAGAACATCACTCGTATCTGGGTCAACGACAGTAAGCCACACCAAATCCGGGGCAGGATGTAGGCACTGTAACTCCATCATCACATTCAGCATTGCACTGAATTCGCCCTTGTCCGGAGTCCACCAACTATCCCAATGAGCCCAGACGTTAACCCCCACTTCGTCGATGACAAAGAAGAAACCCACGTTCTGCCGTTCCGGAGCGAAATGCCAATGTGCCCGTTCACGGGCTTCCGGCCAGGTGCATGCACCAGATGGGGCAGGTTGCCGACTTACAGGTGAGGTTTCTACCTGGCGCAGATAGACTATTTTAATACCAACTTCTTGCAGCTCCTCCAAGACGAGGTCCGGACTATCCGGTAGTTCTGAAAACGGGATCACACCGCTGAACCAACCGTTGTAATCTCTATCAACGACGACAACATTGGCGGCATCAAAGAGCACCTCGACACACTCGCTCTTGATTTTTAGTTGATGACTAATACGGATGGCATGTTCAGCCGCCAAATTGAGACTTTCATCGATTTCGACCCCTTTGGCTCGCATATCTAACTCCGGATCGACAAACCACACAACAAGAAGATGATTGGACTGGAAGATATGATGGAGGAGAGTAAACTCATCATACGGCATAACCGCTTGAAGCTCCACTAGGACTTCGTCGGGGTCGCAGGATGGGGTGGCCGATGGTTCTGGGGTCGGGGTGAGCGTGAGAGTTGGGGTGGGTGTCGAGGTTGCGGTTGGTGTGATTGTAGGTGTGATGGTGGGAGTGCGGGTTGGGGGTGGGGTTGATGTAGGCGTCGGTGATGGGGCGAGCAAGCCACAAGCTGTTAGGGCAAGGCCTGCGCCGAGAACGAGAATACTGGTTCGGATTCGATGTAACGTGGTACTATCCCCCTTTCCTTGGATGATCATGGGGTATTGTCGCCAACCCATGCCCACTCGTCAAGCCACTCATTCACTTAGGTACCTCGCTCCGGTGAGCGCGTTGACATTCGGCGAGTAAAGAAGGGAAACTTTAAGCCATAAGCGCCTCCAATAAACGGGCGGTGAGCGCTTTTACCTCCCTCCCACCAGTCCCGACCGGACCAACGCAAGCTGGACAGCCATCCTGGCAAGGACAGATGCGTACCATATCCATCGCGCCGCTGAGCAGGTCGGCGTGCAGCTCATATAGACGCTCCGCCAATCCCAACCCTTCTGGCACCCTGTCATAGAGGGTGATAGTCGGCCCCTTCGTTCTCTTCGAGCGGGTTTCGGTGAGAGAGCCTAGATCGCGCGGATCGCACATCAAGTACAGGGGGGCAATGTTTCTCAGCGCGTACGCCAAGCCGCCCAGCGCGCTACGCCTCCCCCTAGTAGACTCGGCACGATGGTGGCAGGTAGGACAAAGGGTTATCAGGTTATCGAGATCGTTGGCCAATCGGTCATACCGATTCTCCCCCGGAATGTAACCGAACTCGCGGAAGGGGCGGATGTGGTGCACATCGTGCGCTCGGTCGTCCCGCTCCGAGGCGCCGCACTGTCGGCAGCGATAACCGTCACGAACCCGAGCCGCGTCGCGCGCACGAGACCAACTCGGTCCGTAGTCACTGGGCGGCAGCAGCACACCCTCCGCCTCGAGCCGATCAACAGTTTCCGGAGCGATCCAAAGCCAATAAGCGCTGGTTTCAAACGAACGCGGCGGTAAGTCAATCGAACCATAGCCCAACGTCTCATGTGTGTAGCGTTTGACCTTACGAAAGGAAGTCGTGGTCGCTGTAACCTGCACCCACCCATGCGCCCGCCTGGCAGGGGTATGTTCATCTGCATCATAGACCTCAAGCGTCTCAAGCTCCACCGACTCAGAGGCTTTGGTATAGTAGTCGACGTCAGCCCGTTCAACCTCGGCCAGGGCATTCTCTAAATCCAGGCGCTGGACGAGATGTGTCCGACCCTCATGGATATAGACCGACCCCTCATGAAGCAGGATCGGAGCAGTAGCTCGATCTACCTCACCAATGACAAATGGACGACCTTGGCCAATGTCCTGGATCACGACTGGGTCATCGCTGCTTGCTCGTAACGAGACCGACTCGGCAGGGTAGACATTAGCCACCCAGGTATAGGCCTGGTTTGAGTGATGCAGATCGCCCTCCTCAGTCAGGTAAGCAAGCAGCTCCTTTATGTCATCGAAGCCGCCGAAAGTTTCACCGTCCTTGAAAGGCAGTTCAAAGGCTGCACAGCGCAGATGGCGCACTAGGATGGCCAGGTTATCGGGATTGATCAATCCCATCTCAGGTGGGCGTTCAAAAATATAGCGGGGATGAGCAGCGACGAATTGGTCTAGTGGAGCAGCGGAGGCGACAAGGATAGCTACCGAGACTTCGCTTCGTCGCCCGGCGCGGCCTGCCTGCTGCCACAGGCTGGCGATGGTGCCTGGATAACCAGCAATCACCGCCGCGCCCAGTTGGCCGATGTCGACCCCCAACTCCAACGCGTTTGTGGCCACCACACCTTGCACCGACCCTTCGCGCAAACCGTGTTCAATCTCACGCCTTTCTAGGGGTAAGTAACCACCCCGATATCCACGAATAGCACTTGGGTCGCCGCCGAGGCGCTCGAAAGCGTCGCGCACATAGCCGAGCAATACCTCCGTCGTGAGCCGGGCGCGAGCGAAGACCACCGTCTGCACCCCGGTCCCTAAGAAGAGTTCAGCGATGCGCATTGCCTCCAAGGTATAAGCACGACGGATTCCAAGTCTGGGGTCTATCACCGGCGGGTTGTAGATGATTACATGCTTCTCGGCCCGCGGTGACCCGTCCAGATCGGACGGCACGAGACGAACAGGGGCTTCGATAAGTCGCTCAGCCAACTCCTTGGGATTGGCAATGGTGGCCGAGGTAAGCGCAAAGTTTGGCTCAGAACCATAAAAGCGACATATGCGACGCAGACGTCGAAGCAGGTTGGCCACGTTAGAGCCAAAGACACCGCGGTATACATGTAACTCGTCGAGCACTACCCAGCGCAGATTCTCAAGCAATATCGCCCAGCGTGGGTGATGGGGGAGAATACCCATGTGTAGCATATCGGGATTGGTGATCAGGATTCGAGCTTCGTCCCTTATCTGGCGTCGCCGGGTCGGAGGTGTGTCACCATCATAGGTACGGGCAGGGATCTGATCAACGGCGTTTAAAGTTTGCAGAAAATCACCCAGGGCGGCAGCTTGATCCTGGGAGAGCGCCTTGGTGGGGAAGAGGTAGAGCGCCCGCGCTTCGGGATCAGTCAAGAGTGTTTGAAGCACGGGAAGGTTGTAGCAAAGCGTCTTGCCCGAGGCGGTGCCGGTGACCACCACCACGTTCTCGCCATCCAGGGCGGCTTCCACAGCCACTGCCTGGTGGGTGTAAAGCGGGGCAGTATCCCTCTCCTGCAGAGCGGCGATCAAGCGCGGATCTAGGTTGGTCGGGAAGTCGGCGTAGCGCGCGGGTCGGGCCGACAACCGCTCCCAGGCAGATACGTTTTTCATAAACGAGGTGTCGAGCCGCAAGTGTTCGAGGGCGTCTTCGATTGACATGGTTGAGAGGATTATACTTGTATACTGATCCACCAGCTTCCCGTGAGCTTGAAGCTCGGCGGAGGAACTCTGAAATCCTCAAATCGAAGTGTTTTCTCGTACAAAATAGGCAGTTCACCTCCCCGCGAGCTTAAAGCTCGCAGGGAGATAACAAATTCCGAATATGTCATTAGTAATGTACAATCCAACAGAGAGGGGGAGAGACATGATAAAACTTAATCACCAAAATTCATTCGCATATGCGGTCTTAAATAAAATCGCCGATCTCACCTCCCCGCGAGCTTAAAGCTCGCAGGGAGATAACAAATTCCGAATATGTCGTTAGTAATGTACAATCCAACAGAGAGGGGGAGAGACATGGTAAAACTTAATCACCAAAATTCATTCGCATATGCGGTCTTAAATAAAATTACCGATCTCACCTCCCCGCGAGCTTAAAGCTCGCGGGGAGGTCAAAGAGGGGGACACCAAGCATGCCTCACAGAAGAATACCCTTTCGAGCTAATTGCTTCTATCACGTGTTCAACCGCGGCGTCGACCGCAGGACGATCTTCTTCTCACCCGACAACTACCATTACTTCCAAAGACTACTTAGAAGGAACATCAGGCTTTATCACATAGCCGTCGTAGCCTATTGCCTGTTGCCCAACCATTACCACTTACTTCTTAAACCCAGGAAAGACAACAACTTAAGTCAATTCATGAACAGCCTTTTTGGGTCTTACACACAGGCGGTGAACAAACAACAAGGAAGGCTGGGGCCATTATTTCAGGGACGATTTCATGCCATCCTGGTAGACAAAGAAGAATATTTGATTCACCTCGCGCGCTACATCCACCTTAATCCCGTAATATCGGAGCTGTCCAATGCGGCTCATGAATGGCCTTTTTCAAACTATGTGGATGTTGTCGCTCATAGAGGGGGCGATTTTAAGGATACGACTTTGGTGCCAGAACGCTTTTCAAGCGGTGAGGAATACCGAAAGTTTGTGAAAGATCATTCTCACGACAGATCAGAGATTGAAGGGTTTGAAAGGTATCTCCTCGAATAAGACACTCATCAAGCTCCCTGCGAGCTTAAAGCTCGCGGGGAGCTTCGTTGATATACTTGATCACTGCAATGCATGAGGCCCAAGAGAGATGACCAATCCACTTAAATCCGAATTCCTTCTCGATCCCAAGGTAATCTATCTCAATCACGGCTCCTTCGGCGCTTGTCCCCGCCCTGTCTTCGAGGAGTATCAAAGGTGGCAACGCGAGCTGGAGCGGCAACCAATGGAGTTCTTAGCCCGGCGAGCGCTTGACATGATGGCCGAGGCACGTGGAGCGCTAGCTGATTTTTTGAGTTGTGAGGAAGACGAGGTCGTTTACTTCCCTAATCCCACCACGGCAATTAATATGGCCGCCCGCAGCCTTAAACTCGAGCCCGGAGACGAAATACTGACCACCGATCACGAGTACGGCGCCATGGACCGTACTTGGCGTTTCATTTGCCGCCAGACCGGTGCCCGCTACCTGCGGCAACCCATCCCATTGCCGGTGACTTCTTCTGAGGCCTTTACCGAAACCTTCTGGGCCGGCGTCACCGAGCGCACACGGGTCATCTTCATCAGCCACATAACCAGCCCAACCGCACTCCGATTCCCGGTCGAAGCGATCTGCCGGCGCGCTCGTCAGGCGGGTATACTGTGCATCGTGGACGGAGCCCACGCCCCTGGCCATATCCCACTCGATTTGACAGACCTTGGCGCCGACCTATATACCGGCGCCTGCCACAAGTGGCTTTGTGCGCCGAAAGGATCAGCCTTCCTCTACGCTAGACGAGAAGTGCAGGAACGTCTGCAGCCCCTGGTTATCAGTTGGGGATGGGAGTCTGAAAAACCCGGCGACTCACGCTTTATCGACCACCACCAATGGCAGGGCACGCGCGATCTATCAGCTTTTCTCTCCGTGCCCGCCGCCATTCGTTTTCAACTCGAGCACGATTGGATCTCCGTCCGACAGCGTTGTCATCAATTAGCCAGCAAGGTTCGAAAGCAGATAAACGACCTGACCGGCCTCGAGCCTATCTGCCCCGACAAGCCGGATTGGTTCATCCAGATGTGTGCTGCCCGTCTACCAGAGGTCGATGTAGAGATCCTCCAAAAACGCCTGTACGACGAATTCGGGATTGAGGTCGTGACCCGTCGCTGGAACGACCAGCCACTGATTCGGGTCTCGTTCCAGGCTTACAATGACCAAGGGGATGCCGACGCGTTGTTTCATGCACTAGGCCAACTTCTGCCCCTGTAAGACCCGAAGGGTTTTAAAAACCCTTCGGGTCTTGTTAATCTCAATCGAAATCATCCCTAATAGAAGAAACGATTTGAT
>JAUWHR010000065.1 GCA_030605795.1 Anaerolineae bacterium
GTAAGCGCTTAGGACCTCGCACCACTCCTCGAAGGAGTTCATCGATCCGTCTCCTGGTCGGGCGTGGAGATGGGCGAAATCGAGACAAGGTTCAACTCCCTCGATCTCCTGGGATAGGATCAGGATGTCCTCAAGGGAGCCAAGCATGGCTCCTTTGCCCATAATTTCCGGACGCAAGGTGATCATGTTTCCAGAGAATCGCAGCTCTTCAGTGCAGCCGCTTAATCTGGGGAGGGCGATTTTGAGCACCTTATGAGGTGGTTGACCGAAGTAAGAACCCGGGTGAAAGACGATGTCCGTCGCGCCAGCTAGGTTGCCGTAGTGCGCGGCGTCCATCAAGCGTTTTCGGCTTCTGGGCCACTCTTCTTGGTCGGCATTCAAGTTGATGAAATAGGGGGCGTGGACGCTAAGCTGCACCCCCACCTCGGCGGCTGTCGCTTTGATCTTCGCACAGGTTGCCTCAGAAATCCGTACTGATCGGACCCAGCCCAATTCGAGCGCGGTCAAGCCCTGGCTCGATAGGTGGAGCAATGTGCCAATCGAACCACCAGGCTTCTTCGGTGTAGATCTCGGGGACCCGACGGTTCCGAAGTGGAAAAACATGACCGAAGAGAATTATGCCTCTTTACGTAGTGAGCCGGTCTTGGGAATTAGCTTGCGAGGCAGGGAGAAGGAGAAAGTGCTGCCATGGGATTCGTCGCTGGTCACCCAAATGCGACCACCATGTTGTTCGACCACCGTTTTGGATAAAGCCAACCCGAGGCCGGTGCCATCGATCGGATTGTCGGGGTCCTCGACGTTGATCTTGCCGCGGAAGAGGTGCTCGAATACACGTGGAAGTTCGTCCTCTGGAATGCCTGGACCGTTGTCGCTCACACTGATGGTGACCTGCTCGTCATCCCACTCGACCGAAAGGCTGATATGTCCGCCGCGTTGAGTGAACTTGACCGCATTACTCATTATATTGCTCATCACCGAGTTCAAGCGGTTGGGATCGCCCAAGATGAGAAGGGATTCGTCAGGTGGCTTAAATTCAATAGTTTGATGCTTATCTTCCGCGAGTGGACGCATTTCTTCGATTGCGCGGCGGATGAGGTCGTTGATTTGGCAGGGTTCGTAGATCACATTGGCTGTTGATTCGACACGGATGGTCTCCAGCAGGGCGGTGATCAAGTTTGTCATGCTCTCTGTGGCTCGTTGCATCATATTGAGCGCTCGGCGTTGTTGGTCGCTGAGTGGGGCGTCGTGGAGCAGGTCAGCCCCCAGGCGGATGGCGTTGAGGGGATTCTTCAGATCGTGAGCGGCGGTTCCTAGCAATTGCGATCGCATGTGATCGATTTGTTTGAAGGCGGTGATGTCCTGCATCACCGCGACCCGACCGACATCGGTGACCTCACTGATGGTCGCAAAGAGAATGCGCTCAGTAGGGGTAGTGATTTCCTGACTGGTTGGTAGGCTGATCTCCTGGTCCATTAGCATTTCACCGAGTGGGTGGCCGGTGAAGATCTCGGAGGCCAGTCGGTCGACGGCGCGTTCGGTATTGATACGAAAGGCCTGCCCGGCTGCCTTGTTGACCAGGATGATACGCCCTAAGGTGTCGGTGAGCACGACGGCGTCAATCGTCTCAACCAGGGTCGCTTCCAACCGACTGCGTTCCTCGGTTACTCGTTGGAAGAGGGTGGCGTTTTCGACTGCGATAGCAGCCCACGCAGCCACCGATGAAAGTAATTGTTGGTCGGTCTCGGTGAAAGCTCCACGCGGGTGGTTGATCGCTTCGATCACACCCAGAACCTCATCGCGCCTTGCGAGCGGGACGCAGATCACCGAGGTCGTCAGCAAACCGGTTTGCCCGTCAACCGCGCTTTGGTATAGGGGATTGGCGCGAACGTCGTTCACGATCAATGAGCGCCGGTTGCGGGTAACCCACCCAGCGATGCCCTCTTCGAGACGGATAGCTACATCACGGATACGTAAGCGCCCACCACCGCTGGCTTTGAGGATTAACTTTTCCCCCAGTTCGTCGAGTAGAAAAAGCACACAAGCCTCGACCTGGAGCAAATTTTGGGTGTGGGCCATGGCCTTCTCGAGCGCGGCCTCCAAGTCCAATGTAGAGGTCATCTCGCGTCCGATCTCGCCCAAGACTTGAAGTTGGCTGGCCCTGGATTCAGCTGTTTCGAGGTGGATAGCGTCCTGAAGACCGACAGCGCCGATGTTGATGATCGCCTGGGCAAGCTCCATCTCCTGGTCGTTGATCTGCCGGCCGGGCTTTTTGTATAGCACCCGCGCGATACCTAGGGCGAGGTTGTGGGTGGCAAGTGGGAATATAGCCGCCGCCGAAATGTCTTCACTCTGCAACATGGCGATGTCTTTGGTCGACCCCACTGGTGGTGACAAGCTGAGGCTGGACGGGCGAAGTTCTTGTAGCACCTTCTTGTGGATCGGGTAATCGGGCATTTTATCGGATGTCATCTCAACCACTGATTGCTGCATTGATTTACCCAACTGCGGGCGGAAACGAGTGGTGTAGCCATTGCCTTCATCGAATACCAACACCTCGCAGAAATCGGCCGAGGTTGCTTTGAGCACGTAAGCCGCTATCTGACGGATGACATCCTGACGGTCCTTGCTGCCGGAGATGGCATGGCTTGTTTGGTAGAGCAGGGAAAGCTTATGGAAGGTGTAGCTCTGGCTGGCGGACTGACGAGCGAGGGCAAGAACTTCGGCAACACGCGTCGCCAACACTTCCAATATGGCCAAGTCGTCACCGCTATAGGGTTGCTTGCTTTTCTTACCCACGAAGAACAAACCGATAGTCTGCTCGCCGGTGATGCAGGGGGCGCAGGCGACTATCCCCGGTGCGAGTGGCAGGGCAAGTGAACTTTGGCTTGTGTCGGTTGTGGCAGCTGTGTGATTGGCCAAGGCACTGCGCAAAACTGGGTGATCTGCGGAGGAGGAAAGTCTGCCGAGGTCACCCATCGGCACACCGAATACGAAGCGTGGGATAAAGCTGGTCTCTTCTTCGTCGTATTCGTAGAGGGCAATCCGCTCGGAATGGAGCAGTTCGCTAGCCAGTTGTAGCATGCCGCTGATCGTATCACCAGGATTGTTGAAGTCGAAAGGGGCAGTGGCAGCTATATACAGCTGGCTTCGTGACTGATTGGACACAATTTATACCTCTTTTTGGTTGTTGGCTGTCAAAGGCCTGCCTCAGGGATTATGGCACAGAATACGCAAGCCTGCAATAATTCCTTTGGGGGGTAATTAATATACCCCGTGCGGGTTCCTGAATCTTCAACGTCCTATAAGTTTGTCTATTAAAGGTGGCCCCATCACCAACAAGCCGGTGATAGCTGCTGCTGTGGCTGCAATTAGAACTGCAGCCGCGCCTACATCCTTTCCGACGCGCGCCATCGGGTGCGTCTCGGGGCTGGCGAGATCAACGACCGCTTCCAATGCGGTATTCAGGAATTCAGCCAACCAAACCAGACCAATAGCCAGGAGCAGGATCACCCAATCTCGTCGATCAATGTCCAACCAGATCCCAAAGATGATCACCATCAAGGTCGCCAAGGCATGGATCCAGGCGTTTCGTTGGGTACTAATTACGTATCTTAAGCCAGCAAAGGCATGGCGAAAGGCAGCGATGCGGGAGCGGGATTGGTTAGGTTTAATCATATCCTCTCCCGAGGGATGGTAATCTTATGGCCCAAGTTACCAAGGATGGAAGACTGAGCAATCCACATCTGCTCGTGATCCTCCAGGTGAACATGGTCATAACCCATCAGATGGAGCACACCGTGAACGGTGAGTAGGCTGAGTTCGACCTCTAGCGAATGCCCCGCCTCTTCTGCTTGGACTTTGGCCATGGGTACGGAAATAACAACATCACCAAAGTAGGTATTCCCAGTTTTATTGTCACGGCTGCCATCAGCGAAGGATAGTACATCAGTCGGTAAGTCACGTCCTGCGAAGCGGCGATTCAAATCCTGGATCTGCCTGTTATCGGTTAGGACAATGGTGACCTCGCCCGGCACCGCCTGTTCATAGGTTAGAGTGGCAGTCGCGGCGGCAGCCAGGCTGGCGGACGTGTATTTATACTGCGGATCGCAATGCAAATGCACTTGATAACTCATGAGCTCCTGGAAAGCGTGGCTGTGGAGTCATTCTTGTGCGGTGTAGGCACGGTATCCTCTTGTGAGGGTTCGGGGTATCGAAGCCGGGGGTGGAAAATGTTCATAAGGGTCTTGACAAATGTTGATCGAATCGTATCAAGATCCTTAAGCGTCAAGTCAGTTCGGCGAAGTTGTCCCTTGGTTAAACGATCCTCGATCACCCAGCGAACGAGCTTATCAATAGCTTCGCGGTCGGGTGGTGAATCAGCCCTGGCCTTGGCCTCCACACCATCGGCCAACATGAGCACGGCAGTCTCGCGCGAGCGAGGTGTTGGACCAGGGTAGGTGAAGTCGCGTAGGTCGACATGACTTTTATCACCGCCGGCCGCTTCGATGGCCGCGTGGTATTGGTAACTGACCTCCATTGTGCCATGGTGTTCTTGAATGAAAGCCTGGATGCTGGTGGGAAGCCGGTACTTACGAGCAAGTTCCAAGCCGTCTGGCACATGAGCCAGGATAACGCTGGCGCTTGTAGCTGGGTCAAGTTGCTCGTGGACATTTTGTCCAGGCACCTGATTCTCGATGAAAAATTGAGGTCGGAGAGCCTTACCCGCATCGTGATATAAAGCACCAACCCGGGTAAGCAATGGGTTGGCGCCGATGGAACGGGTAGCTTGTTCGGCCAAGTTAGCAACCTGGAGGCTGTGTTGATAGCTTCCCGGAGAATTGTGTAAGATCAGTTGAAGCAGTGGGTGATCTGGGCGGGAAAGTTCAATCAACTGCAGGCTGGTGGTTATTCCGAGAAAGTTGCTGATAAGCAATAACAGACCGAAGCCGAGGCTGGCTGACAGCAAGCCGCTAATAATGGCTGCACCGAGCAGTGTGGCTTTACCCATAAGGTCTGTGGCGGGATCTGGGAAGCGGAAGATGACTACCACAGTGGCCGCGGAAACAGTAGCTGCTAAACCAGCCCAGAAGAAGGAACTCAGGCGCTCGGCACGGCCGATTACCAGTGCCGCCATGGTTCCGCCAAGAATGGTATATAGACTGAGTTCCAAGCCGCGTGGCGCCAGGAAGCCCGCCAAGGCACCGGTGACTAGTGCACTCATAATCCCCATACCAGGGCTAAACAGGACGGTTAAAAGCATTGGGACTGTTGCTGCAGGAAATAGATAGGGTAATACTGTCCGACCTGGGATCATCAACTGCATCATCAGGGCGACAAAGATGAACAGGATGCTAATGGTAAGAGCGTGGCGGAAGTTCTTGATCTGATCAAGGTGAACCCGGTAGTAGTACAGTGACAAGGCGCTTCCCAGGATGACGACCAGCAGGGTTTGAATGGCGATTTTCTGCCAGGGATCAGGCGGTTTGAGCAGGCCGTAAGCCGTCAAGGCTTCGATATCGAGTGGAGTGACCACCTCACCCCGGCTGATAATCGTCTCTCCTGCGGCGTATGATTTGTGGACCGACTCGATGTTTGAACGGGCTTCATCACGGGCAGTTTCGGTGGCGGATTGGTCAAACCAAGTGTTAGGGGCGATGAAAGCGGTAACTAAGTGGCACACCAGTGTTGCTTGATTCTCTGGCAAAGCAATGCTCACCAACGTGGGTACGGCTCGTCGGGCTTCTTCTTCTTGCCCCTCACGGATCTCATTGCGCATAACCCGCTCAAGTACGGAAGCCGACTCAAGTTTGACCGCTTCCCAGCGTTGATCGGGGAGATCAAGGATCGCTTGTGAAACCTGATCGTCTAGACGGACCTCGTCGATGGCGGTTAAATCGCCGAGTCGTTGCTCCGGATCGGCATATACGTCTGCGCGAACGGCGTCGATGTAATCAAGGGTAGCCCGTAAACGTTCGAGTTGTTGCCGGGCGACGCTGCTATCTGGGGGGTGATATACATCGGGGAGGGACTCGGCAGCCACCTGGCGTGCTTGCTCGGTCAGGACCTCACTCCTATAGTCTATGGCGTAGGGAGCGAGGATGTCTTGAGGGGCGACGTCGTTAGGTTCAAGGACCAGGGTCGACGTATTTTCCGGTTGAACTAGTGAAAGGGCGAGTATCGTCCCGATCAGACCTAGGAAGAAAACAAACCAAAGTTGGGCGGATCGCCAGGCGAGCTTGAGACGTTCGCCGATGGAAAGATGTTCGCCAGAGATCTCGTTCATTGGTCGGATTAGATTTCGTTCAGCAGGTTCCGCACCAGGACGTTGACGACTTTTCCATCCGCTCGGCCCTGCACCCGCGGCATGAGCACCTTCATGACTTTCCCCACAAACCCTGGTCCTGAGGCTTCTACTTCATCGATGACTTGGCGAGCTAAGGTTTCCAGCTCGTCCGGGGTGAGTGGCTGGGGGAGGTAATTTTGCAGGACGTCGATTTCGGCCTGGGTGGAATCAACCAGGTCGTTGCGGTTAGCTTGTTTGGCCTCTTCGATCGTCTCCCGTCGAGATTTAACTTCCTTCTGGATCACCGCCAGAAGAGCCGGCTCGTCAAGCGGACCGCGTCGATCAACTTCCGAAAATTTTATTGCGGTGAGCACCATTCTCAGCGTGCGCTTGCGCACATCATCGCCGGCGCGCATTGCGCTTTGTAAATCCGCTTCGAGGGCTTCTTTGGTTAACATAGGTCCATCCTACCGATCAGCCACGGGACAGGGTAGTTTATTGGAGCCAGGCCTGATCGTATTCGCGCCAGACAATCAAATTGTTGAATATTATCTTTACACCACAGCATCATTCTAACATAATCATGGATGAGTGCTCTGAAAAAACTACCCACGAGAAGTGGGGACCGGTATATATGGGGGTGGGGGGGGTGCCCCCACCCCCCCCAATAACCGGCC
>JAUWHR010000060.1 GCA_030605795.1 Anaerolineae bacterium
CCCGCCAGACGCCAACGGTTTTTGGGGGGGGGGGGGGCGCCCCCCCCACCCCCACATATACCCCTCCCCACTCCTCGAGGGTAGTTTTTTAGTGCACTCATAACAGAATTTATACACAAGCGGGTAATTGCGAGGGTAATATTTATCGCCGGGTCTTATGTTCAGATAAGGTATTGAGGAGATCTATAAGGCGAGAGGTCCAATCGGTATCCCCAGTCTGGGTCAGCCAAATGCCGCGTTTGCTGAGGCGTACATCTTTCCCTAGAGAGGGAATATCCAAACCAGTTCGCTCTTGTGGTAATTGTAAGAGGATCTGTTTATTTTCCATTGAGATCGCTTCAACGCCAGCTTTGGAGGCTAGGAGCCTAACCCTCAATTGATAAAATAAATTCTTAATTTCCGGTGGCAGAGATCCGAATCTATCGACAAGTTCCTCAGCTAGGGATTCAATCCCCTCCATGGTCCGGACTTGCGCCATGCGTCGGTATAGTTGTAAACGCAGGTCGCGGTTCGGTATATAGTCAGCGGGGATGGCGGAGGGTAGCGGCAGTTCGATAGTCGCCGGAAGTAGTTCCACCATTTTTGGTAAATTAAGCGGTTCAGGGATTTCATGGTCGTAATCTGCTTTGAGGTACCGTACTGCCTTGGCTAGCAAGCGGGTGTATAGATGGAAGCCGATGGTGGTAATATGGCCGTGCTGGCGAGTGCCGAGGATATCGCCTGCCCCTCTGATCTCCAGATCACGCATTGCGATTGCATAACCTGCTCCTAATTGTGCGTGTTCGGCGATCGTCTCCAAGCGGTAAAGGGCTTCCTTTGTAGCCCTGAATCTTGGATGACGGAAAAAGTACGCATAACCTTGAGCAGTACCTCGACCGACACGTCCCCGTAATTGATAAAGTTGAGCCAGACCAAACCTATCAGCTCTATCCACAATGAGCGTGTTTGCATTGGGAATATCGAGACCAGATTCGATAATGGACGTACTCAGCAATACATCAATCTCTCTGCTAGTGAATCGCTCCATCACCGAGGCCAGTTTTTGTTCAGGCATCTGACCATGAGCGACAGCCAAGCTGGCTTCAGGAACAAGGCGCTCGAGTCGCCGCCGCATAGCTTGGATCGTTTGCACTCGATTGTGAACGAAAAAGACCTGACCACTACGGCCCAGCTCGCGTAGCACAGCCTGTCGGATAAGAGAGGGGTCGTATGGGCCAACATGGGTGAAGACGGGCAGCCGGTCCTCAGGTGCGGAATTAATAGTAGAGATATCACGCGCTCCGGTAAGAGCCATATAAAACGTACGGGGGATTGGGGTAGCGGTCAAGGTGAGGACATCGACCTCGGTTCTCATCTTCTTGAGATATTCTTTGTGGGTCACGCCGAAACGCTGCTCTTCGTCAATCACCAGCAAGCCGAGGTCCTTTAATCTTACGTCCCGCTGTAGCAGGCGGTGAGTGCCGATGACAATATCAATCTCACCCGAAGCTAGGCGTTGCAGGATATCTACGATTTCTCGCCGGCTCCGGAAGCGGGAGAGCATCTCCACCTCAACTGGAAACGCGGCCAGCCGCTGACGGAAGGTGTTGAAGTGCTGCTGGGCCAACACAGTGGTGGGAACGAGAATAGCGACCTGCATCCCATCCATGACTGCCTTGAAGGCTGCCCTTAGAGCGACCTCCGTTTTACCATAGCCGACATCACCGCAAATTAGTCGGTCCATAGGTCGATTGCGCTCCATATCGCGCTTCACATCTTCCAGAGCTTGGAGTTGATCCAATGTCTCTTCGTAAGGGAAGGAGGCTTCAAGCTCCGCTTGCCACTGCGTGTCGGGTGAGAAGGCATGGCCGCGGATAGTCCGCCTTTGGGCATATAGCGCGAGAAGGTCGCGGGCGACCTGTTCTACGGCTTTGGTTGCGGTTACTATAGCCTGCTCCCACTCTTGAGTGCCTAATCGCGAGGGTTTGGGTTGCGAGCCATCAGTACCAACATAGCGCGTGATTCGGTCGGCTTGATGGATAGGGACATATAATTGATCCCCACCGTCATACTCAATTAGCAGAAACTCACGTTGCAGACCGTCGAGCGTACGCTCTACCAACCCATTGAAGCATCCGATTCCATAGTCGATATGAACGACCCAGTCGCCGGTATGCAGGTCCGCGTAAGCTGATTCTGGGGCAGCAGCAACTCGGTGACGGCGAGGGCGAGGTCGAGGTTTAGCCCATCCGAAAACCTCAGTGTCGGTCAATAGGTGAATACGTTCCCCATCTGGTAGGTCAAGTACCCATCCTTCAGATAGCGCGCCGTGAACGAAGTGGAGATCACCCGGCGTAAGTTTGACCGGTAGCTCCTCTAATACGGGACGCGGCATATCGGTTTCCGACCAGAGTTCAGACAGGCGTGGCGCCTGCCGGCTGACGACCACAACCTTATCGTGGCTTAGAATCCTTTCGACCAGATGATCCATCAAAGGACGCAATTGACCGCCGAAGCGAGGACCGGGAGCAAACGAGTCAGCCAACCGGATCTCATCATGGTGGATCTTGGATATGCTGCCCAGATCGATGGATTGGCGTTCTGAGAGCGCATCATTCAGTTCTACCAGGGTGAGATAGGGTAGTGGAAAATCCTCAGGTAGTAGATCCGCCTGAATCTGATCTTCCCTCAAGGCGACGGCCTGCTCCTCAATCTCGCTCATGGCGTCTTCAATTGCCACCTGGTCGTCGAGCAATACGATCGCATCAGGTGGGAGGAAGTCGAGCAATCCTGTGGATACTGGGTTCATCCAGGGAAGGAAAAATTCAAACAGAGAATCACGGGCCGGCCCGTGGAGTGGATCGTCCGGGGGAAGGAGGTCATCCCAGGATTGCTGATAGAGGTGGGGAAGCCCTTCACGCGCCGGTGTGAGGCGCACAATCTGTATGTTTCCGGTAGATCGTTGTGAAGTGGGGTCGAAGAGTCGCAGGGATTCGAGTTTATCTCCGATGAACTCGAATCGTACTGGTTGGAGTTCGGCTGGTGGCCATAGGTCGAGGATCCCTCCTCGGCGGCTGAATTGTCCAGGTTCAGTAACCAGGCTGGTATGCGTATAGCCATTGTTTACAAGCAGATTGACGAGCCGGTTGAATTGATAGGCTCCACCAGATTTTAGCTGGCGAGAGTTGGCAAGAAAAGTTCGAGGTGAAATGGTGTGGGTCATCGTGGCTCGGATAGACGCCAGGATCAGTAAAGGGCGAGTTGGTGATGAGGAGTTGGGCCCTGCGGGTTGTCGGTCAGCAGTAAGTTTAGCAAGGGTGGTCACACGGTGGCGAAGAGTGCTTGGATTCCATGGGGCTCGCTCGTAAAACAAGGGGTTAGGATTGGGGAAGGTCAGTATGCGTAATTCTGGATCCCAGGCGGGAATTTCTTCTGCCAAAGTAAGCAATTGATCGGCGCGCGGGAGGAGCAGTAACACTGGGCGCTGTAGGTCTCGGGTTAAGGCTGCGGCCAGTGCCGGGCGTGTGGCACGTGGCATGTGAAGGGCAAGGGGGAAGGATCGGTCACTAGTAAGAGATTGGCACAGCCTAACATAATCTGGGAGTGAACGAATGCAATCGAGCAGGGGGGAGAGATCCATTGTCATTCTGAAGGTGAGTTGCAGTAAGTCATCGCCGCTTGAATGCCTTCCCGAATGAAGAGACGGATACAATCGACCGCTCCAACTAGGCTCACTTCTAGCATTTGGAGCTCAACCTGGCTGAATTTTTGAAGTACGTAATCAGCCGGATCCATCTCGCCTGGCGGGCGGCCGATACCAATGCGTAATCTAGTAAAAGCCTTAGTACCCAGGTTTTCGAAAATCGACTGCATTCCTTTATGGCCGGCAGAGCCGCCGGCCGGTCGGAGTCGAATTGTGCCGGAGGGCAAATCGAGGTCGTCATATGCGACTATCAGGTCGGATGTTGATATGCGATAGTAACGTGTCAGCGGTCCGACCGAGCGGCCGACGAGATTCATAAACGTTTGTGGTTTGGCGAGGATGATCTTGTTACCCTCGAAAGGACCATCTGTGACAAGAGCCGAAAACTGATGTCGCGAGAATTCGAAGCCTAGTTCAGCCGCCAACTGGTCGAGAAACATGAAACCGACATTGTGCCGGTTTAGGTGATATTCTTTCCCCGGGTTACCGAGGCCGACGATTAGGTAGGTTACCGTCTGCCTCCTATTCATCGCCGCCATCGTCTTTTTCTTCCACGCCCCTTTTCTGAACGCCAGTGTAGGTGCCGCATACGAAGGGTAGCCCAGTGAAATTGTAGGAATCGGCGAACGATGATGAATCCGCCCAATGACAACAAGCCCACCAAACATACGATCCCTCCGATGAAAAATGCCCGCAGTACGCGAGACAACCCGATATTACTGGAAGAGGGGATTTGTGTTGGAAGAGGGGTGTCAGCAGGTATAACCGGACTGGGGCTGAGTAGCGCTGCCGGTTTCGTGGCGGCGGGTGTTTCGGTAGGGGTGGTGTTACGAATCCTAAGGTCGCTGACGACAGCTTCCAGCGACTTTCCGTTCTCTAACCAAACTATCAATCGTAGTTGATAATTACCATCCGTGATTCCTGTAGTATCCCAGATGCCGAGCCTGCCATCGGTAATCGGTGTTTGAATAGGTTGCATGATAGGGAACCATGTATCGGATGGGTTAGGCTGGTAAGCAAAGGAAATTTCATAGTAAACAAAGGATGGATGAGCCGCAGAGCCCTCGATGGTGATCAGACCGAAAATAGCCTCACCCGGTTGGGGGCGGGTGACGTCGGCATAGCCCGGCGCCTGGGCTACCGCTGAGGATGGCATTACGATTGCGACGAGAATTATAGAAGTGCATATGATAGATCGCAGACGCGAGGACACGGTAGGCGCTCCTGAGATGGGAATTTGCAATTTATTAGTTTAACATGCCAGTCATTATGGGTCAACGCACGGTTGACGTACGAGGCAACAATCGGTAGAATTCATAACAGAAATGACGGGACGTCCCCTACGACCTAGGGAGGCGACCCTATTTTTCTTGGTAAGCGAGGTAGAAATGGATAAGACCGTTGCAAACCTTCCGCAGGAAGAGATAAAGGCTGAGGTCATCAATCTCAGTGGCGGCATAATCGACACCGTCGAAGCTGAAACAGTCCATATCACACAGGGAGGCGCCAACCGGATTGTGGCATCACAGGTTGAATTACGCCAAGGAGGAGCAGCTGCGATCCATGGCGAAATCGTCCAGGTGCATCAAGGCGCGGTGATCGCGGTGCGAGGGGGTGAGGTCTTGCTAGAAGACGGCAGCGCTGGTGCGGTCATGGCTGATGAATTATGCATGACGGGATCACGAGTAGGCGTAGCGATCGCTGGACAGGTCGATATGGAGAATAGCAACACGGTGATCTTGCTAGCACGTGAAGTTCATGGGTCGGTTGAGACAGTGCTTGATACCAGAGGCGCACTGCTAGCGGGTTTGGTATCAGGTGTTTGTGTCGGATTGGTCTTATCCGTTTTTAAAATGCTAACTCGGCGTCGGTAAACAACGCCACCGGTCCTACTGGTGAGCTTGAAGGAGCGAGGTTAACCCGACGTGGGTGATGGGTGTTCAGGAGGAATGAAAGGTGAGTGAACTTATATTAAATGCAGAGCGTAGAGCAGCGACCGGAAAGAAGGTCAAGGCACTTCGTCGACAGGGCTTCTTGCCGGCTGTGCTATACGGCACAGGGATCGAGTCCATCCCGATCAAACTTGATTTGAAAGAGGCGAGTAAGGTGATTTCGGCTGCTGGTGGCTCTACCGTGGTGTCGCTTAAGGTAGGCAAGAAGACACATCAGGTGCTCGTGCGCGACATCCAACGCCATGTCATCCGCCGAGATTTGCTACATGTAGATTTGCTTAAAATAGCCATGGACATTGCCATCCGCACAGAAGTTCCGGTGGTATTTGTGGGGGAGTCTCCAGCAGTAAGAGATCTTGGAGGGTTGCTTGTCACCGAATTGTTTGAGATCGAGGTTGAGTCATTACCAGCCTTTTTGCCGGATCGCATAACGATTGATCTGGAACCTCTTGCAGAAATCAATGACACGATCACCGTCGGGGATCTATCCTTTGGGGAGGGTGTGGAGGCTATAAACAGCCCAGACGAGGTCATTACTCGGGTGATCTATCAGGCTGAAGAGGAGATCGAAGAAGAAGAGGAACTGGAAGAAGTTATCTCAGTCGAAGTGGAACCCGAGGTAGTCGAGCGCGGCAAGCGTGAAGAAGAAGAGGGGGAGGTCACAAAATCGGAATAGAATCTTCTTTGCTATTCATGCGGCTCACGCAGCAACTCAAGCAGGCCGAGGGTGATCCGGGCTGTGGCGCCCCAAATTATTTCACCCTCATAGGGTCGGAAGAAATGGATGGGTATACTTGGACTTGGGATCGGCGGCTGCCATTGACGAATTTCGAGATTGCTAGGGTCAGCCAGCCATTCTATCGGGACACCGAAAACAACAGCCACCTCTTCCCGATTTAAGCGCAGTTTGTATGGCCATGGTATCGTGCCCACAACTGGTGAGATGATAAATTGGGTGGTTGTAAGAAACGAAGCCATGGTGCCTAGAATTTGTACATCTTCCGCTCGAATCCCTATCTCCTCTTCAGCCTCGCGCAGCGCAGCTTGTTCGGGGCCCTCGTCATGAGCCTCGATCAGACCACCTGGGAAAGAGACCTGACCGCGGTGGTCTTCAACCGAATCAGTTCGGCGTGTGAAAAGCACATTCCATACATCGCCCTGCTTATATAATGGCACCAGTACAGCCGCCGGGCGCGCCTCCCACTTCGACCGCGTCTCAGACAGTCGGTGGGTCAGTCGTTGACGCAATAAATCCGGTAGGTCTAACATAGAGGGGGATTAGCTCGTAGCTTCCAGAAGGCTGCCGCAATAGACGCAACTCGGGTGATGCTCGTCGACCCACTCCACCTCATCGGGCCTTACATTACCGCCACAGTAAGCACATTTGGCTGGCAAACGGGGCTGACTCCTTGGACCAGGGGCTGCTTCCAGAGAGAGCCCATGGGCAGCCAGGATCTCTTGGATTTCAGTCTCAATCGCCTTAGCTTGTTCTGTGAGCCCGCGGTTGTGCATTTCAGTGATGATGCGATGGCATACGACCGGCAAGCGTCGAAATTGCCCCATTTTCCCCATCAATTTCAAACCATCTCGCAATCGTTGGACGCCCCTCTCTGCTTCATCGGCATCTATCCAAGCTCGACCGGCTTGTAGATAAAGTTGCGGCGTTCGTGGGATGCCATGTTTGGATGCGTCCTCGGCCAACTCATCGAAGATGGCGGCTGCTTGAGCTGCTTTTCCCTGCGCCATCAACTCATGGGCTCGCTTTAAGCTGCGAATTGCCTTGCGGGCAGCAGGAGGGAGGTCTCGTGGATGGCGCCAGCCGGGTGGGAGAGGTCGCCTGCGCTGAGTGAAGGGTCGTCTCTGGAATATTTGCATTATGATCTTCTTTATTTGCACCTCAATTGCACAGTATAGATGAAGTTTATTGTTCGGGTTTCGCCTGGGTAAAATCCGCGTTACTCGCGTCGGTCTCCAGTTGAGGTTCTGGTATGATTGCTCGGGCGAATACTAAATAACCTGTGTGAGCGACCATCCGGTCGGTTGGGCGAAGCCGCTCCGGCACGGGCTTATAGAAGCGTAAAAATATCTCACAGACCTCCATCAGGGCGAAGCTGTTGCGCTGAAGAGCATAAAGAAGAGCGCTCACTTGGTTGGCGGTGGGCAGGATTGAACCAAATGTCCCACCATTGCAGAGTGCAACCCGTGCTTGGGGCAAGTATATTTGGGGGGAGGGAAGGTCCAAGAAGAGTGCATCGACTTCTGTCTCATCAAAGCCCTCGGCAATGTCGTGCAGGCGAAACTCCACTTGTCCTTCTAGCCCAACTCGCTTGAGGTTACGGTGAGCAAGCGCCTGCATGTCCTCCCGTCTATCGTATGAAATTACCTTTCCCTGCGGGCCTACCATCCAGGCCAGGGCGGTTGTCAGGGCACCAGAGCCCGTTCCAGCCTCGACGACTGTCTTTCCAGGTCCAATCGACAGACGGAGAAGAATGTAACCGATGTCCTTAGGGAAGATGATTTGTGAGCGTCGCTTGATATTGAGCAACAGGTCTTTGAGCGTTGGCTCGAGGAGGTAATAACGTTTACCCAGATGGCTCCTGATCTCGGATCCCCAGGGGATACCGATCAAGTCGTCATGCTGAAGGACCCCATGATGGGTTTGGAGATCTTTCCCCGTTTCCAGGCGAAGGAAGAAACGTTTCTGATCGTGGGCGACAAGCATTGCTAGATCGCCAGTGCGGGTACTCCTCAAGTTATCCTCCGAGAATTGGTCTCAAACACTCCAGTGCGATCTTACGATCAGGGTGAAGTACATTCTAAGCCTGTGAGACGGATGGTGCAAACCCGTTTTAGGATTAGTGTTTACGCGCTACAATACGCAGCACGACAGCTCTTTCTTGCTGCACGTAATCGAGACGGGAGTGAAACCCCATGCGCTTTAAGGGTTCGGACCAATCATCTCCTGGTTCACCTGTCTGACCGGTGATTCGATATAGCCAAGCGGCGAAACGATCTGGGATGCTCTTCCCGGTGATATGTACGGTACAAACGATAATAAAAACCCCGCCAGACCTCAGGATGCGCCGTACTTCGGATAAGGTGTCTGGATCAAAGATGTACTCGCTGGGAAAAGTTGATAGCACACAGGAGAAATGACCGCTAGGAAGGGGTAAGTGCTGCACAAGCGATCGGATCACATTTGGTCGATAACCGTTTTGCCTTAGACGTCGGGCAGTAATTCGCCCCATCTGGATTGATGAGTCAACTCCGATAATTTTTCGCTCATGCTGGGCTAATGTTAGTAATAAATGACCAGGACCATGCCCCACTTCGAGCAAATCACCATTGGGGAGGACTTCTATTGCGGCTGATTGCCAGGTTTTCCATTGGCCCATTGAGGTTGTCCAGGCAACCAGGTCATAAGCCCACGCAAATTTTGTATATAGATGCTTGAAGAATAGACGTAGCAGATTCTTCAGGAACTTACCGGCGGTCGGTTCCATGCGTCTCGATATGTGGATAAGCGAATCTCGGCTTGCTGAACCGCTTGTTTACTAATGGGATGGGTGAGGATCGCCAGTTCCACATCTCTCTCCTTGGCGTAGCCACTTTCGGCGAGCAGGATATCGTCGGGGTATCCTGGATGGCACATTAATTCGCATACACCCGAGGGTAAATCGCCCAGAAGAGCAAGTAAATTCTCCTGAGTGGCTTTGAGCCCAAAAAAGCTGGCCAAAAAATTATCAGGATGGGGGACTTGAGAGGTCCTTAAGAGCTCCATAGCTCCATGGCAAGCAAAGGACAAGACGCTGGGGGGATAGACATCGATGAGGGCTTCTTGTGGGATATCGGAGGGGAATGATGGGCGGACGCCGCAACCGAATTCTTCAGCTAAATTAAGATATATTTCCCAGAGGGAAGGGTGAAATGCGACTATGTGATGGTGACTATCGAGGTGGTCAAGAGTTGCGCCAGTTGTGAGAAAGGCTTGGATTTGAGCACGAAATTCTATTTCAGCCTGAGTTGGGTCGAGACTATCGGGTGATTGCACAATGGCGACTCGCTCTCGAAAGTGACCCCGGGAGTCAAGCAAAGTCGGTATTTCTTCGGTGGGAGCGCAGGGAGGTCCGATGGTCAGGTTCAGGTGAACCCCAAGGCCGAGGCGTGGGCATTCATCTTGAGCTCTCCGGATTTGATCTAACACGTCCGGCATGTTGACCATGACCGTGGTGGTGGAGACCAATCCCTGGAGATGCGCTTGACGAATACCTGATGAGACTCCCGGCGTGCGGCCGTAATCATCGGCATTGACGATCAAGGTGCTCGTCATGGGGTGAGGATATCCAGCCGGTCAGGCAGAACCTGGTAATGGATTTCTGTGAGGTCGTGTGATTTGATTTCGCCATCGGCTTGGATCGGTGTGGCAGGTGAGGTGTGTATAGTCAAGCGCCGTGTGTGGTGTTGATGGATGGCTGGATCATTGACATAGTTGCCGCTGATAGCTCGAGGCAGCAGACCAAGCATACGTAATCGGGTTGGGGCATAGCCATAGACGAAAGTGAGTAAGCCGTCGGTTGGGTCAGCGGCGGGGGTCATGTGGAAAAGACCGCCGGTTATCGGGCAGTTGCCCACTGATACTAGTGAGACTGGGCCATGGTAGCTGCCATCATCCCACTCTAAACGCATCGTCCATTCTGGTTTCTGATTAATGGCGCGCAGGGCAGCCACCAGGTAGCGGATCACACCCCGCAGTCTGACCATACGGATGTTGTAGATCGAGACTACTGGTTCAAGCCCTACCGCTGAGTTGTTGTCGAAGACCCACTCGTTTGCTTTACCTAAGTCGATGCGGCGGGTCACCCCTCCGGCGATGGCCTGAGCGGCTTCGTTTAGGTTGAGCGGCAACCCTAGATTGACCGGCAGGTCATTGGCTGTACCCAGTGGGATGATTCCCAACGGCCCAAGGACGCCCTCAGGCTTCGCCCGGTACAGACCATTCACCACTTCGCCGAAGGTGCCGTCGCCTCCGGCGGCGATGATGGGGCTGTAGCCATCCCTGACGGCTGTCTCAGCTAGCGACACAACCTGGCCGGGCTCCTCCGACTGAACCAACTCGTATTCGATCCCCGCAGCTTGCAGAGCTTCCTCGGCTTCGGGTTTACGGCGCAGCGCGTTCCAACGAGCGGCGTATGGGTTGAAGATAACTTTAGCTGTCATTGGATTACCTCAAGTAGGGAAGAAATTGTACTGCCAGGGTAAGGAAGAGCGCAAAGCCGAAACTGTCGGTCACTGCGGTAACCAAGACCGAGGAGGCCAGGGCTGGATCCAACCTAAGAGCTTTCAACCCAAGCGGGACCATCGTTCCAATGATCCCAGCAATAAGCATATTACCTACAAGGGCTAAGCCAAGTACCAAGCCCAATACCGGGTTGCCCTTCCATAGGAACACGCCCAAACCTGCCACAATGCCAACTGAAAGGCCCTGCAAAAGACCGATGGCGGCCTCCTTCAGTATCGTTCGCCACGCATCGTGGAGCTCGAGATCACCAAGCGCTATTGCGCGCACAATGATGGCTAGACTCTGAGTGGCTGAGTTGCCTCCAAGACCGGCGACGACGGAGAGGAAGACTGCCAGGAGAGCGACTTGGGCGATAATCGATTCAAATTGGGAGATCACCCAAGAAGCAAAAAACGCTGTGAGGGCGTTGAGGAAGAGCCAAGGTAGCCGGCGCTGGACAGAGAGGCTGATTGGGCTGTCGATCGATAGATCGGGGTCGGAGACGTTTGCCAGTCGATAGATATCCTCCGTGGCTTCTTCTTCTAGCACATCCACCAGGTCGTCATAGGTTATTACACCACGTAGCACTCCCGTCTCATCGACGACCGGCAGCGCGGCTAGGTCATAACGAACCATCAGCCGGGCGGCTTCCTCCTGATCCATGTCAGTAGTAACGTAGACAACATCAGGGTCCATGAAAGACTCGACCCTGGCGGTAGGTTCAGCGACCACCAGATCCCGCAATCCGACAATGCCCACTAACTGGCGGTCCTGATTAATCACATTGAGGTAGTAGGGTGTTTCTTCTTCAGGACTGACTTGACGTAGAAATTCTATCGCTTGCCAGGCAGTGGTATGTGGGCGCAGTGCGATGAAGGAGGTGGTCATTAAACCACCCGCGGTTTCATCCGGGTAACCCAGGAGGGGGATTACCTCATCGGCATCCTCCATTTCAGCCAGTGCCTCTGCAACGAGCTCAGGGGGTAAATCCCCTAGTACATCGGCAGCCTCATCTGGCTCCATCTCGTCAAGAACGTCTGCCAGTCTCTCTGTGGGCAGCACCTCCGCCACATTTGCTGCTTCATCGTCCTCCAATTCTTCCAGCAAGTCGGCCACCGTAGGTATATCCATACGCGGCAGCAGCGTCGCTTGGTATTTGTCGTTGAGATCGGAGAAAGCGTCGGCCCTATCAGCCGGGTGCAAACGAATCAGAGCTGCGATGGCATTTAAGATCTGACCCGATTCCAGGGCTGCACGGACCTCCTCCAAAGTAAGATCGATTTGAGACTGCTCCAATGATGGTCTCCCTTCAGTCAATCAACACTACTTCGATACCTTCTTCTTCCAGTCATGCGATCGCCCGTTCGATCATCTCCTCCTTGCCTGTGGTCAAAACCTCTACCCATCCTTCCTCAAGTGTGATGTGTGCCTGGCGAAAATTAACAGTGATCTCATAGCGTTTTACTAATTTGTTAATGATGGGTTGGCTGAGAAGGGATGGCGAGTAGTTCAAACGAAGGACGCGAGTTGGCATGGCTGTCTCCCTTTTAGGGACATCGGCGGCTGATCGGTGAAAATAGAACCGCCTGGACCGGCGATTTTAGCATCTGGAACAGAGGGTGTCAAAGATAAGGGGACGCTTCAAGATAGAAGCATGGATAGGATAAGTTAGGTTAGTCCGATTGGGTAACAACAATCTTGTGTATCGTCATATACCGAACGATCGTAGTTTCATCTCAGGAGGCTGATAAAATCTGGTTCGCGTCCTGAGTGCGTCTGAGTTCCCCCAGTTAGCAGCAGGCATTTCGCCATCCACATGTAAAACAGCTAGATCGGCATAAATATCCATCCCCACCAGATTGGCAGGCAGGGTTGTTCCATCGGCGAAGATAATCTCGAGGCTCTCAGCGCCGTCAACCACATGATTATTAGTCACGATGTAACCGTCGTTTTAGATGATTACCCCTGAACCAGAAGCTGTTCGCTCGATTGAAGGGCTAAATAGGGTCCTCTGAGTCGGTAGATTATTAATTACACACGACTGATGGGCCCACATGGGCGACGGCGTCTGTGACAGCAGTGCTAATATCGACGTTTACAGGGATGAGAGGGGATGCCTCGAATGCGGGTTGAACTGAGGGAGTGGGTACCTGACGAATGATCGCGTAGACTACGTCGCCCCCAGTAAGCCCGCCTAACAGGCTGGTGAAGATCACCGCGATTAACCAGGGGATTATGGATCTCGAGATCGTATTCCGCAGGCGATTGATGAAGACCGTATGGCAGTGATTTACCGGCGGCGTCGTCCGCTTATTCCACCCACCAAGCTGATATAGTAAAGGAGCTGAAGCAGGGCCGCGGCCAGAGCAGCGACATAGGTGAATGCGGCGGCGTTTAATACCGCCTTCACCCCTCGCCGGTCTTCTATCGTCTGAATGAGACCGCTCTGTGCTAGAAGTGCCTGGGCGCGAGCAGAGGCGTTCAATTCCACGGGCAGGGTAGCTAGGGAGAAAACCGCGCCTATAGCAAAAGCCATTACTCCTATCCATGCCAACTGAGTGCCAAAGGCGCCACGGATGAACAACCCGATAAGGATCAAGATCCAACCCAGGTTGGAACCAATGTTGGCCGCTGGTACGATAGCCGCTCGGAAACGAAGTGGAAAGTAGTCATCCCTATCCTGAAGGGCGTGGCCAATTTCATGAGCTGCGATCGCCAGGGAGGCGACCGATTGTTCTTGGGCTACTGCAGGTGAGAGGCGGAGTGTTTGGCTGCGTGGATCATAGTGATCGCTCAACCTTCCCCGAGCGCCTTCCAGTGTGACCTGAAGCAGATTGCCGTAACCGAGCAGGCGTCGGGCAGCCTCAGCTCCAGTGATATTGTTGCTGTTGCGAACCTGACTCCATTTTCGATAGGTTGATTTGACCCAAAGCTGAGCCAATATAACTAGTAGGAACGCAGGTAGCATGTAGACCATATAAGATGGACTCCATAGAAACATCGTTCTTACCTCCTCATGTCATTTTCTGCAGTCAGCAATGGGTTTATTCTTCACCCATGCTTAGTAGTTCAATCGCTTTCTCTAGTTGAACGTCGCGCTTAGCTTCGATATCCTCTTCCGTCAGCAATACTTCGAAGTCAGGTGTTAGGCCTAGCTCGTGGATCTCCTGCCCGTGGGGGGTGAGCCAGCGGGCGATGGTAATCCTGATCGCGCCTCCGTAATTCGGGAGCGGTATCCAGCTTTGGATTGCGGCTTTACCGAATGTGACTTCACCCACCAGCAGACCACGTTCGTAATCCTGGATAGCGCCGGCGACGATCTCGGAGGCGGAGGCTGAACCACCATTAACCAGTACGACAAGGGGAATCTCGGTCGCTAATCCCCCAGGCTGTGCTTCGTAGACATGCTCGGTCCCGTCGCCGAAATATTCGGTCATTATTATTCCCTCGGATATGAACTCTGATGCAACCTCAATCGTGGTGTTGAGAAGCCCGCCGCCATTGAAACGGAGATCGAGGATGAGACCTTTGGGGTTTTGCGCGAGGAGCGTATCTAGGGCCTGGCGAAGGTCCTGGACAGTTTCGTCGGCGAAGGTGAAAAGGTGGATGTAGGCGATGTTCTCTTCCAGCATCTCACTCTCGATGCTGGGGAGGATAATAGTCTCACGGATGATCTCGAATTCGAGCAGCTCAGGCTCTCCCTCGCGGCGGATGGTAAGGGTTACGGAGGTGCCGGCTGGGCCAAGTACCCGTCGGATGACGAGGTTTCCATCCACGCCGGTCATATCCTCTCCATCAATCGCGATTACCTCATCGCCTGGCTTTAGACCGGCTTTTTCAGCCGGGGAATTGGGCATGGGAGAGACGATGGTCAGGAATTCGGTATCGGGGTCAACCCAGGCGCCAATACCTTCATATGATCCTTCTAGTGGCATGTTGGCCTGGATGTATTCGTCGGGATCCATATAGGAAGTATGAGGGTCATCCAATGCGTCGAGCATGCCGCGGACAGCGCCACGGATTAACTCCATGTCATCAACCGGTTGGTCGACGAACTGGTCGTGGATGATTTCCCAGATTCCCCAGAATGGCTCAAAGAATGTTTCAATATCTTCAGATGTAGTAGGGAGCGGAAGAGCGGTTTCGTTTGGGGATTCTATGCTCGTTGGGGGTGCAATCACTGTAGGACTTTCAATAATCACGCTCTCTCTTTGCGGTAGTCTTATGCCCACAACTAAGCCCGCGGAGAAGAGAGCAGTGGCCAGGATGGCGCCAATTACCCCTCCAAAGAGTATCACCCTCAACCTAGAAGACATTGTTTAACACCTCCTACACATCAGTTTAGATGTGTTGCTACAATACCACGTTATTATAAGAATCATATGAGTGCACTGAAAAAACTACCCTCGAGGAGTGGAGAGGGGTATATGTGGGGTTGAATTGCGCGTCTCGGATACTAGTTGATTACGGTTCTTCCATCGAATCTTATACACCCAAAGCGACGACATAATCTCGTCTGACAACCACTGGATTTGGAGAAGAATGCACAGCGACCGACCTCCTCGGTGAACCCTACTAGCTGTTAAGCTCGGCCAATTGGAGTCCTCAAATCCAGGCATACCCGTGATAAATGCACCACCTGTGTGGCTGCTGGGTCAAAGCCACCGGGTACTACCAGGATAAACGCCCAGCGGTAATTCAGATCATCTCTCCCCACGCCGTGATCCCCTTTACCATGAGATGATTGCTCAATTCAAGTACATGCGACACCGTCTGCAACTCCAGACAACTCGGACGATAAGCAATATACAACGCTACTTCCTGGTTGCATCGGTGTTAATGCTTTGTACCACTTAAAGTTAAGGAGCGAGGGCATGGGAAGACGTGTTGTCATCACTGGGCTGGGCGCGGTCACACCGCTGGGGAACGACGTCCCCTCCCTTTGGGAGGGGTTACTGGCAGGTCGCAGCGGAGTTGGCCCCATCACTTTGTTCGATCCATCCAATTTAGAAGTACAAATCGCGGCCGAGGTCAAGGACTTCGATCCGGTAGCTCTCTTCGGTCGGCGGAAGGCTCGGCGGAATGCTCGTTTCACGCTTTTCGCGCTAGAGGCCGCCCACCAGGCTATTATCGACGCTAGGCTACAGCCCGAACGAGGAGATAGACGAGAGATTGGGGTGCTTATCGGCACCGCCATCGGCGGGATCATCACCATGTTGGAAAACTTTCAGGTCCTCCAGAAGCGTGGTCCTCGGCGGGTCAGCCCGTTCATGGTGCCGATGATGATGCCAAATGCCGCTTCGGCCGCCATAGCCATCGCATATGGTTTGCGAGGTCCGAACCTCTCTATTTCCTCCGCCTGTGCCACCGGTTCCCATGCCATCGGCGAGGCGGCGGAGATGATCCGCCGAGGACAGGTCGAGGTAATGCTCAGCGGAGGGAGTGAAGCGGTTATCTGTCCGCTCTCCCTGTCAGGAATTAAGAATATGGGGGCCCTCTCCACCCGTAATGAAGAACCCAAGCGAGCCAGCCGACCCTTCGACGCCAACCGTGATGGTTTCGTGATGGGCGAGGGGGCCGGGGTGTTGACGCTGGAGAGTCTGGAACACGCTCGCGCTCGCGGGGTGCGAATTTACTGCGAGCTTATTGGATACGGAGCCACTGCCGACGCCTATCATATCACCGCGCCGGATGAGACGGGCCAAGGAGCGGCAAGAGCGATGGAGCAGGCACTCAGCTACGCTGGTCTAGCCCCAGAGGAGATAGACTACATCAACGCCCACGGCACAAGTACTTCTCTCAATGACCACACTGAAACTCTAGCCATCCGCGCTGTTTTTGGCCCTCACGCCAACCGCCTGGCAGTTAGTTCCACCAAGTCAATGATCGGCCACCTGCTTGGAGCCGCAGGGGCTGCCGAGGCCATCGCTTGTGTCAAGAGCCTTGAGACCGGTTGGGTCCATCCGACTATCAACTATGAGACACCTGACCCTGAATGCGACCTGGATTATGTGCCAAACCAGGCACGACAATTGGAGCCTCGGGTGGTCCTCTCAAATTCCTTCGGCTTCGGTGGCCACAATGGCTGTCTGATTTTTCGCCGCTGGGAGGAGGCAGGTTGAGCCTTCACGCGCATGTCGTCGGTTGGGGAAAATATATTCCGCAACGGGTGCTTACAAATGATGATCTCTCGCGGATGGTAGATACCTCCGACGAGTGGATCCGAACGCGAACTGGGATCCGGGAGCGCCGCCTAGTTAAGGACGGAGAGACGACGGCCAGCATGGCGGTCCAAGCGGCCCGGCAGGCGCTTGAAGTGGCGCGATTCAACCCGTCCCAACTCGACCTGATTGTCGTCGCCACCATCACGCCCGACTACCTCTTTCCAGCCACCGCTTGCCTTGTCCAGGACATGCTCGGGGCCACCCACGCTGCTGCATTCGACCTCTTGGCAGGATGCTCCGGTTTCATCTACGGTTTAAACATCGCCGCACACTTGCTTTCCTCTGGAGCCTACCAGACGGCATTGGTGATCGGCGCGGAGACCCTATCACGCATCACCGACTGGTCCGATCGGGCTACCTGTGTCCTTTTCGGCGATGGAGCTGGGGCGGTGATCCTGCAGGCGGATGAGAATGAAGGCGGAGTACTCGCCACAACCTTGGGATCGGATGGCTCAGGAGGAGATATCCTGCGGTTGCCGGCCGGGGGGAGCTATGCGCCGGCTTCTCATCAAACAGTGGAAGAAGGATTGCACTTCATCCAAATGAAAGGGCGGGATGTCTTCAAGTTCGCTGTTAATAAGATACCTGCTGCCACGCGTGAGGTGTTGGAAAAAGCCGGGCTCACGCTAGACGACCTTGATTTGCTCATTCCCCACCAAGCCAACCAGCGCATCATCGAAGCGGCAGCCCGATTCTTGGCCCTTCCCCCCGAGGCGGTCTACAGCAACTTAGAATGGTACGGCAACACCTCCACCGCCTCCATACCTATCGCCCTGAGCGAGGCTGTGGAGAAAGGTCGCATCCAAACAGGCGACTTGGTGGTCTGCGTTGGGTTCGGGGCCGGGTTGACCTGGGGCGCGGCGGCGATACGCTGGACCCGCCCGCTGCCGACCCCGGTTCCCCGCTGGCAGCGTATCCGGCGCCGGCTGTACTACTCCCTGGCAGCGCTTCGATCCCGCTTGCGTCGGCTGCTGAGGTGGTTGTCTTCTTTCTGGACCAGGAATGGGTTATACGGTAGACGGGGGAGGAAAAAATGACTGGGACGGCACTGGAACACCTGGAGGAGATGGAAGCCCAAGCCCGACAGGGTAGCGATCCCGAACGGGTCGAACGGCACCATGCTCAGGGCAAGATGACCGCGCGCGAACGACTAGAGGCGCTGCTCGATCCTGGCTCTTTCTTCGAGATGGACACTTTCGCCACCCACCGGGCGAGGGAATTCGGTTTGGACCAGAACAGACCCCTGGGGGATGGGGTGGTCACCGGCTGGGGGGAGATCGACGGGCGGATTGTCTACGTCTTCGCCCAGGATTTCACCGTCCTAGGCGGGTCAGTGGGTGAAGCCCACGGGCGTAAGATCTGCAAAGTACTGGACTTAGCACTGGAGAACGGAGCGCCGTTAATCGGGCTCAATGACTCTGGGGGGGCGCGTATACAAGAGGGGGTGTACGCGCTGGCGGCCTATGGCGACATCTTTTACCGTAACACCTTGGCCTCCGGGGTGATCCCCCAAATCTCAATCGTTATGGGGCCCTGCGCCGGTGGTGCGGTCTACTCTCCGGCACTCACCGATTTCGTGGTGATGGTCGATGGCACTGCACAGATGTTCATCACCGGTCCAGACGTGATCCGCGCCGTGACCCACGAGGAGATCACCCGCGAGGATCTTGGCGGCGCCAAAGTGCATCACCGCACAAGCGGTGTAGCTCACTTCACCGCCGGAGACGACGCCGAAGCCTTAGCCCTCGCACGGCAGCTTCTCTCTTACCTACCATCTAATAACGCCGAGGACCCGCCTTACCTGTCACCCACCGACTCGCCGGATCGTACCGACGAGGAATTAGATCGTTTGGTTCCGGAGGATCCCACCCAAGAATACAACATGTGGGAGGTGATCCAGCGGGTGGTGGATGATGGTGAATACCTGGAGGTACAGGCAGGTTTCGCCCCCAACCTGATAGTAGGTTTCGCCCGGTTGGCAGGGTATGTCGTGGGCCTGGTAGCCCAACAACCCGCAGTGTTGGCGGGTGTATTGGACATCGACGCGGTGAACAAGGGAGCTCGGTTCATCCGCTTCTGCGACTGTTTCAACATACCCTTGATCACTTTTACCGACACCCCCGGTTTCATGCCCGGCGTGGCCCAAGAGCACGGTGGAATCATCCGTCACGGCGCGAAGATGATCTACGCCTACGCCGAAGCCACAGTTCCCAAGCTCTCGATCATCACTCGTAAGGCTTATGGCGGCGCCTACATCGTGATGAGTTCCAAGCATCTGAGAGGAGACATCTGCCTGGCTTGGCCCACGGCTGAGATCGCTGTAATGGGACCTGAGGGAGCGGTGAATGTGATCTTCCGTCGGGAATTGGCTCAGGCAGAAGACCGGGATGTCGTGCGGGAGCAGTTAGTGCAGGAGTATCGGGAACAATTCACCAACCCCTACATAGCCGCGGCGCAGGGATACCTGGATGAAGTGATAGCCCCTCATCGAACCCGTCCTGCCCTGATCCGTTCCCTCCAAATGCTGCGTAGTAAAAGGCTGCGGCGTCCACCACGTAAGCATGGCAACATTCCCCTGTGAACAACCGATGACAAAAAACCAATGATCAACAAGGTGCTGGTGGCCAATCGAGGGGAAATTGCGGTGCGGGTTCTACGTACCTGCAAGGAGCTTGGGCAGGAGACGGTTGCGGTCTTCTCCGAGGCAGATCGGGAGGCCCCTCACGTCCGCTATGCCGATGAGGCCTACTGCATCGGTCCCCCACCTGCTCAGAAGAGTTACCTGCAGGGGGACCGCATCATCCAGGCGGCGCTGGAGGCCGGGGTGCAAGCCATTCACCCGGGCTATGGCTTCCTGGCCGAGGCTCCAGGATTCGCCCAAGCCTGCAACGATGCAGGTTTGATCTTCGTCGGACCCCGCCCGGAGACGATGGAACTGTTAGGGGATAAAGTTGCCGCCCGCCGGCTGGCACGACGGCTCCGCCTGCCCATCCTCCCCGGCACCGACCGGACTCTAGACGACGGGGAAATAATGGCAGCCGCAGAACGGATTAACTATCCGGTATTGCTCAAGGCCGCATTAGGTGGTGGAGGTATAGGTATCCGAACCGCCTACTCACGGGCAGAACTTGAGGCGGCCATCCCCCTGGCGCGTCGGGAAGCTGAGGCAACTTTCAGAGACGGAACCCTCTACCTAGAGCAGTTGATTGAGAACGCCCGCCACATAGAAGTGCAATTACTGGCTGACGTTCATGGACATGTAATCCACCTAGGAGAACGGGAGTGCTCTATCCAGCGGCGGCATCAAAAATTAATCGAAGAGGCTCCATCGCGAGCGCTTGACCTAGCGTTGCGGCGACGCATCCTACGAGCGGCAATTCGCATTGCGCGCGCTGTAGGATATGTTGGCGCTGGGACGGTGGAGTTTTTGCTTGATCCGGAAGGGAAATTCTACTTCCTGGAGGTAAACCCCCGCCTGCAAGTAGAGCACACGGTGACTGAGGCGGTCACCGGGGTGGATATCGTCAAAGAGCAATTACGGATCGCAGCTGGACGGAACTTGCGATATGCACAGAAGGAAATCCAGCCACGAGGCTGGGCGCTAGAATGCCGAATCTTAGCCGAAGATCCTTTCCGCAACTTTGCCGCATGCGTGGGCAGCATCTCCCGACTGCGTGAGCCGGGTGGCCCAGGTGTCCGGGTGGATAGCGGGATATGCGAGGGGTTGACGATCACACCTTACTATGACTCCCTGCTGGCAAAACTTATTACCTGGGGAGAAACGCGAGCGGTGGCTATTGTCCGCATGCGACGAGCGTTGGAGGAATACCAGATCCTCGGCGTTACCACCAATCTGGATCTGCACCGTGCGCTCTTGGACAGCCACCGGTTCTTCGGTGGTCAATTCCACACTCAATTTCTGGATGAACAATTTGTGCCGTTGCAGGCGGAGGAGGAGGATTACCTGGCAGCGGCCTTGACGACGGCGCTGTTGGATTGGCGTAGGCGGTCAGGGGCTCGTGCCAGGGTAGAGGTAGGCGTTAACCGGTGGAAAATGTTAGGCCGATGGCAATTAATGGGGGGTGGTGAGCGGTGAGGTACCGAATCGTCGTCGAGGGACGCACCTTTGAGGTCGAGGTCGACCCGAGTGGGCAAGTGTGGGTAAACAACCGTACCCTCAGCGTAGACCTCGAGGGGATAGATGGCTTGCCCCTTTACTCACTGCTGGTAGACAACCGCTCATATGAAGCTCATGTAGAGGCGGAGGAGGATGGAGAGTGCAGAGTTGTGGTCTCGGGGCGATCTTTCCGAGCATCCTTGCAAGGTGTACAGCGACACTCCCCGGGTACTGCACATCGCCACCGGGTCGGTGGTCCAACGGAAATTTCTGCTCCCCTGCCTGGGTGGCTGGTGGAGGTGCGGGTATCAGAGGGTGAACTGGTCGGGGAGGGGGACGTAGTGGCTGTGCTGGAGTCGATGAAAATGCACCTTGAACTTCGTACTCCCCAGGCCGGTGTGGTGCGCGCCCTCAGCGTAAGCGCTGGTCGGGAGGTCGCCCAGGGAGAGGTCCTGGCGGTCATAGACAACCCGTACAACAAGGAAGGTGAAGAGCAATCATGCGACGATCCTGACCCGCATCAAAATGGATGATACGAGGAGGAGAAGCGTGTTAGAGATAAAGCAATCTCGAGGTAGGTATTTCGAGGAAATGACTGTCGGCGACACAGTTGAGAGTCCTGGACGAACCATCACCGAGACCGACATTGTGCTCTTCGCTGGTCTCACTGGGGATTACAATCCCCTCCACACCGACGCCGAGTATGCGAAGAAGACAGTCTTTGGCGAACGAATCGCCCATGGACTATTGGGGTTGTCAGTAGCTAGCGGTCTTGTATGGCGGACTGGCCTCCTAGAGGGGACCGCGGAAGCGCTCACTGGAATAGACTGGAAATTCCGCGCCCCCATCCGTATCGGAGACACGATCAGATTTCGGGCCCAGATTCGTAAAAAGAAGGAAATGCCCCGTCTGAACGGCGGCTTGGTCATCTTTTCCACCACTCTCCTCAACCAGAGGGATGAGACCGTCCAAAAGGGATCTTGGACGCTGTTGATCCGCTCCCGGCCCATGGAGGAGGAAGAATAAACATGAAATTACTCGAGGGAAAGACCGCCTTGATCTTTGGTATCGCCAACGACCATTCGATCGCCTGGGGGATCGCTCAGGCCATGCATGAACACGGCGCCCGGCTGGCATTTTCGTATGCCAGCCAGATCCTTGAACGACGAGTCCGCCCGCTGGCCGAAAAGGTCAACGCTGTATTTATAGAGTTGTGCGACGTGAGCCAAGATGAAGATATTGCAGCCATGTTCGCCAGAGCGGCGGACGAGTTGGGCACGATAGATATCCTGGTCCACTCCATCGCCTTTGCTAATCGCGAAGAACTCACCAGTCCTTTCTACGAGACCAGCCGTGAGGGTTTCCGTATAGCAATGGACATTAGCGTTTATTCCTTAGTCGCGCTGGCGCGCGCCGCCCTTCCGCTGATGACTAAAGGGGGCTCGATATTGACGCTGAGCTACTATGGCGGTCAGAAGGTCATGCCAAATTACAATGTGATGGGGATAGCCAAGGCCGCCTTGGAGACTGCCACTCGCTATCTGGCCGCTGATCTGGGTCCGCATGACATCCGGGTTAACGCGATCTCTGCTGGGCCAATTAGGACGCTCTCCTCAGCCGGCATTAGCGGCTTCAAACGCATGTACCGACAATTCGCCGCTATCACCCCCCTGCAACGCAACATCACCATCAATGACATCGGGGGCGCGGCGGTCTGGCTTACCTCCGATCTCGCCCGCGCGGTCACCGGTGAGGTACTCTTCGTCGATGCAGGTTTTAACATCCTCGGGTTTCCGGCCCTCAGGGAACAAATACAGCTGTAGATAACAACTATCTCCACTCCTAATACGCGTCGAACTTGTTTGGCGATTACCCAGAAATCAATCTTCAAAACAGGTCGAGTGTAGTAACTCGGTTGACCGGCATCCCTTCGACGGTCTCAGGACAGGCGCGGGAGCTGTTTTTAATAAAAATCAGCTTCATTAGTTAGATGTGGGCAATCATCAGGAACTTGTCCTGTGAACACCCCTGCCTATAATGTCAGTGCGGTGAGGGCTGACCTCTCCAATCGGACACTATGGATAAATCGACGAAATCCCTGCGCGGCCTTCTCATTAGCAGCGTACTTGCACTGAGCCTGGTTGCGCCTGCTCGCCTCAGCCTGTTCACCTGGACCCAAAGCTCCCTGACCCCGGCATTGCACTTTCCTTTGATCCAGCCCACAACTACCATCACAGAAGCCGATCTGGACACCGACGGATGGACGGAGCAGGTCATCCTGCAAGACGGGATCGCATATATCCGTCGCGGCGTCGTTACGCTGTGGTCCAGCCCACCCGAATGGCAGGTTACACAAGCCAAGATCACCGACCTCAATCTTGATGGTCAGCCCGAGGTCGCCCTCCTGCTGTGGCGGGATTTCGCCCCCTGGCCGATTGATGCCTTTTTAGCCCATCCTGGCCGCATCCAAGGCTTTCACGATAAACATGGCCAGTCGTGCCATCTGATCCTGATCGGATGGCGCCGCCAAGCGTTTGGTGAAATCTGGGCCGGCTCAGCGCTTGTCGACCCACTGTTCTCCTTTACTACCGCCGACCTTAACAGCGATGGTCGGGATGAGTTGATCGCTCTCGAGGGTCATTACGATGAACCCCGAGAAATGGGTCGCGCGGTCACAGTCTGGGAATGGAACGGATTTGGATTCTCCCTTCTATCGCGCGGACCCGAAGGAAGCTTCCGCTCGTTGCTCGCCGTCCGCACTCCGAATAATATCGATCTCCTGCTCGTCCAGGGAAACCCATGGAGGTGAATCATGTCGAAAGTATGGCACAAGAAACTTATGATTGTCGCCCTGCTTCTCTCGGTTTTAGCCTGCAACCTGCCTTTTCCAACCAGCCCAGCTCAAACCACGCCAGAGGAGACACCTGAACCCGAACCGACCCTTCCATCTCCCATACCAACACCACCAGCTGGCGTCTACGCTCCAGCCTTCGCCAGTTACAATAAGCAGGCCGTATATCTGCCAGAGATATTCAGCGGCTATAGCTTACCCTTCGACATTTCCACGCTTCCAGACATCGATTACTTCGGACTATCACCCGAACAGAGCGCTCTGCTCGCTCAGAACGGGTTTGTTGTGGCTGCGCCAACCCCGGGTGAATTTCGTGAGTTCTACCAAATTTACGAGCAATGGCGTTACCGCGAAATACCACTCTTCATCACCACCGACAGCGTGCTGCATGTCTACCACCTCCTGTTTGACAAGACCCTGCGCGATCTGGAGACTCGCATCTTTATCCCAATCCTCGAGTCCCTTTTATCCACCATGCTCGACGCCAGCCAGGCGCAGGCCGCGAATGTAGCTGGCACCTCACTGGAAGAACCTGCCAGGCGCAACCTGGCATTCTTCGCCGTTGCCGCCCGTTTGCTCGAGATTGATGCTCCCACACCTGCGGAGGTCAGTGATTTAGTAGAAGCCGAACTGGTAAACATTGAAGCTCATGCCGGTCCAGGGATTTCACCAATCTGGGATCGGGATGACCTTCCTGCAGAAAAGAAATTGAGAGAGGATTACAGCCAGTACATCCCCCGCGGTCACTACACCCGCAGCGACGACCTGAAACGCTACTTCAAGACTATGATGTGGCTCGGGCGTTTGACATTCCGTCTGCGTGACCCGTTTGAAACCCAACGCGCCCTGCTGGTGACGCAGGCCCTGCGCACCGCCGTCGCCGCTGACGGAACACCCGCACTGACCCTCTGGCAGCGGATATACGAGCCAACGGTTTTCCTAGTGGGGAAGACCGACGATCTATCGTATTTCGAGTACGGTTCACTCTCTGATTCGGTCTTCGGCCCCGACGCTCCCATAGATGCTTTCGCCGACCCAGACCTATTGGATGCTTTCTTTGAAGCCGCCGAAGAACTTCCCCCACCCCAGGTGAATTCGATGTGGGTGTGGATCACGGAGGACAAGGAAGAGGCCACAAAAGGCTTCCGCTTTATGGGCCAGCGCTTCACGATCGACGCTTACGTCTTTGGCCAGATGATCTGGCGCAACGTCGGAACCCTGGATAACCCGCGCGGGCTCCCCAGGGCACTGGATTTCTTCGCTGCGCTTGGCTCGGACGAGGCGCTCAGCATCCTCGACGCCATGGGGGAAACGGCATATGAGAACTTCAACAGCCAGATGGCGAAGGTCGGTGGAGAATTGGCTGCCCTTGGAGAAGACACGTGGACTGAAAATGTCTACTGGGCCTGGTTATACGCCCTGCATCCCGTGATTGAGGTCAAGGATATTCGCTATCCTGAGTTCATGCGCACTCAAGCCTGGACCCGGAAAGACCTCAACACGGCGCTTGGATCCTATACCGAACTCAAGCATGACACCATCTTGTACGCCAAACAGGTGATGGCTGAATTGGGAGGCGGTGCTCCGATGGAGGTCCCCAAAGGTTATGTCGAACCCAATCCCGAAGCCTACGCCCGTCTGCAGGCATTAGCCGAGATGACCCGTGAGGGACTGCAGAACCGCGAGTTATTAGATGACGCCATGGCCGGTAACCTGGATAATCTGATCGACCTGCTGGCGTTCCTTATAAACGTCGTCGAGAAGGAACTCAGCGGCCAGCCACTCACCGAGGATGACTACTTCCGCATCCAGTACTTCGGTGGTGAACTCGAAGCGCTCACCATTGCTGCTGCTGATTGCGACGAGGGTGGACCGGCCTGCCGCGACCTTCAAGACCAGAAGGCGGCGCTGATCGCCGATATCGCCACCGGCATGCGTGCTGGAACATCGGGTCTTTTAGCCCTGGAAGAGGCCATCGGCCAACCAACGATGATTTTCGTCGTGCTGCCCGACACACCGCACCGCCTGTCTGTTGGGGCTGTATTCACCTACTACGAATTTGACGTTCCAGCAGGATCGCGGATGACAGATGAGGAATGGCAAGCTCAGGTCGAGGCCGGCACCAACCCACCCCCGCCTGAGTGGACCGAGGCTTTTATGGCGCCGTGAAACGATCCTTCTTGCTGGGGGCGCTGACGCTCGGTGCGGTTCTGCTGGTGATTGCTGTGTTCCAATCAGCGGAACTCACGGCGACACTGGCCTTAACCGGTGATGTCATGTTGGGGCGGCACGTGGCCCAGTCCAATGCGCCGGGCGGATGGGATGACGCCCTGTCCGCCCTCGCCCCTTGCACAACCGCGGCCGATATCGCCTTCGCCAACCTTGAGTCACCCCTCACCATGGCGCCTTTGGTAGAAGGCGCTCTGGACTTGCGCGCACCGCCAGAGGCTAACCAAGCTCTCCAGGCTTCTCATTTAGATTTGGTTTCGCTGGCCAACAACCACGCCTTCGATGCTGGTTACCAAGGTCTGCAAGATACCAAACAAGCGCTTTTAGCGGTTGGGGTACAGCCCATCGGTCCGGGCGAGGAGCCTTGGGTAACCCAAGTGAACGGGTTGATCCTCGTCTGGTTTGCCTTCGATGATATCAGTGCGCCGCTCAATCTGGAGATGGTCCAGGAGGCATTGGAGGCCTACCGTTCAGATGCCGACCTGATTATCGTCTCGATTCACTGGGGGAGTGAACTGAATCCCGCACCCAACTCTCGCCAGCGTAACCTGGCATCAGAGCTAGCCGCTGCCGGAGCCGATCTCGTCGTCGGCCATCATCCACATGTCCTGCAACCAGTCGAATGGGTATGGGGTTCCAAACGTGAGCGACCAACCTTGGTGGCATTTAGCCTGGGAAACGCCTTGTTCGACCAGGCTGCACCCCCTGCCGTCCGCTACGGTGCCATGCTGTTAGTCGATGTCGGACCGTCCGGCGTGGGAGACGTGTGTGCGTTCCCCACCCAGGTGGACCCCAGGACCTGGCGGGTTGTCCCTGCCAGCCCATCAGCGATAGAGGCTATTAAACGAAATCTAGAGTTGGACTGTATATTGCCTCCAACCTGCCAGGTAGAGGAACAATAAATGGGTTACAGACCCCCGACGAGCAAACATCATCTCGTTGCCTTGCGCCCAACATGATATGTTAGGGTTTACAGACCCCCGCGAGCAAGCATCATCTCGTTCCCAGCGGGCCACAGACCCGCTGGCCTCGTACCCAACATAATATGTTGGGGGTCACGGACCCCCAACAAGCAAAGCTTTCCCCATCGGTTGGATCAGTTGAAAATACCGGGGAATACTTTACAAAACAAGAGGTAGTAGAATACGTAACCCAAACCCAATCATAACCATATTTCCCAGTAAACTGGCGAACAACTGGAAGCGTGTAGAGAGATTTCTGCGAGCTGTGGCTCCCAAAGCAGCTAGAAGCGTCTGCCACGATAATGAGGCCAGGCCTGCCCCGACCACGAAAGCAACCCGCTCCCCAAATATGACCATATAGCTGACTTCCCTACTAAGGATCAGCGCGCTGAAGTAAACAATCGTCAGAGGGTTTATCAACGTCAGCCCAAGGAACTGCGCATAAACCCGTAGCTTCCCCTGGACGAGTATTTGCTTTGCCCCACCTGTGGTGGAGATTTTTCTCACTCGCCAAAGCCCAAAACCACCGATGCTAAAAAGCAGCAGGGCACTGATCAGACGCAATACATCCTTGTATGGGGAAAGCGCGAGCGTTAACACTTCCCCCGTCAAGGCTGCTACGCCGGCATAAAAGAAATCAACTGAAGCTGCACCGGCACCCGCCATAAAACCGGCCTGGAACCCGCGCCTCAGTCCCACATCAACAATCAATAACGCAATTGCACCCACCGGCACCGCGACGCCAAGACCGGCAATCACTCCTTCCCAAAATGCCACCAACTCTCACACCTGTGTCTTCTGAAATGATGGTTCTCGTCATTCGTTGATCTCAGTTGTACCTGTCAGATCGTATGGTAACGCACTGGTGATTCGCACTGGGACCATTTCCCCCACCGGGATCTCCTCTTCAACGATCACCATTCCGTCGGTCTCTGGCGCGTCACGGTAAGAGCGCCCCAGCGAGAGGCCATCCCCTCTCCCCTCGATCAGCGTCTGCAGCGTGCGGCCAACTAATGCCTGATTCTTCTCCAATGAGATCCGCTGCTGCAGCGTCATCAAGCGTCCCCGCCGCTCCTGCTTAACCTCAGGCGGGATCGGATCGCCTAGCGGTTCACTCGGCGTCCCGACCTCAAAGGAAAAACTAAAGACCCCGACCCTATCGAAGCGAATTTCAGTCACAAAATCGAGCAACGCCTCGAACTCCTCCTGCGTCTCACCTGGGTAGCCAACGATGAAGGTTGTGCGCAGCGCTAGATCTGGCATGGCGGTACGCATTTTCCCGATTGTTTTATAGACCCAATCGATATTCGCCGGGCGACGCATCCGACGCAGCACCTCCGGGTGACCATGTTGTAGAGGCATGTCCAGATAGGGTACGATCTGCGGGTGTGTCGCCATAACTTCGATAAGACGATCTGTGACGCAACCCGGATAGGCGTAGAGAATGCGAAACCAGTCAATCTCAGGCGCGACCCGTACCAACTCTTCTAAGAGGTTCGCCAGCCCGTCTACCATCCCCAGGTCATGGCCATAGTCGCTGGTGTCCTGAGCGATGAGGTTGACCTCTCGCACCCCATATTCCTGTAGACGACGAGCATCTTCAACAATCGCTTCCGGCAATCGGCTGACGGCGGTGCCTTTAATCAATGGAATGGCACAAAAAGCGCAAGGTCGGCGGCAACCATCAGCAATCATCAGATAGGCGCTAGTTCCCTGAACTGCAAAACGCGGCGTTTCACCATCCTCGGTGTCGATCATGTGGGTCTCGGGAAAATGGCAAAGGGGCTTGGGATGCCCCTCCTCGCGCAGCGCTTGCACAACCTGGACAATATCTCGCCATCGTCGGGTACCTAATAGGCCGTCGATGCCGGGCACTTGGCGGGTGACCTGCTCGCCATAGCGCTGGGTTAGGCAACCAGCTGCGATTAAAAGCTGGTCCGGCTTCTTACCCTCCGCCAACCGGCGCAACTCAACCAAAGATTCGTCCCTGGCCGGCTCGATGAAGCCACAAGTGTTGACGATCAGGATGTCAGCCTCCTCCGGGCATGAACAAATGGCGTAACCAGCTCGGTCGAGCAGCACAGTCATCGACTGCGAGTCGACAGTATTCTTGGCGCACCCAAGCGACAAGAAATAGAAGCGCGGCTTCGGCATGGCTAGCCGCCTGGAGGTGTGATCGGTGTGGTGGTTGAGGTAGGTGTCTCGCTCACCCGTGGGGTTTCAGTTGGCGTACGAGTTACTGTCGCGGTTGGCGTCAGGACCCCTTCCAAGGTCCACAGGTTGATGACCACCTGACCCACCTCTCCTAGCAGACCTTGGTCTTGTCCGTTGTAGAATACATGCAGTCCAGCCCCATTGCCAGTGATCAACTCGATCACCTGCTCACCCTTAAATTCGAGGACATCCCCTGCAATCACCCGGCCGCTGAAAGTTTCCAAACCATCCACCACAACCCGCAGCCAAGTACGCCCCTCAACAACGATACCCAGGTTTACGCTGTCGGTCAGACCGAAGAAGATAGGTTGGGTGGGGATGACCGTCTGGACAGGCGGTACCGCCAGGTCAGACGTAGAGGCCGATGTTATGGGCTGTGATGTTTCTGCAAGGGTGGGGGTGAAGGAGGGTATGAGTATGCCTGAGGCCGTCTCAGTTGAATCCACCCGCGGGCGTAATATTGCCATCACCCGGCTACCCCCCCAGATAAGCGTTGCCAGAATTCCAAGCGTGATCACCGTGGCAACGAGGAGATCGCTCGTCAGCCAGCGCAGACGGCGGGAATGTACCTGGACCGAGGGGCGGGTTGCCGGCCCCTTAAAGATTCTTCTAGGAGCGAAACGTGTACGGCGAGATTGTAAGATCTCCGCGTATTGAAGCAGGATAGCATCTGCATCTAAACCCAGAAAATCGGCATAATTATTTAGGAAACCGCGCGCCTGGGCCGGGGAAGGAAGCACATCAAAATCCCCATGCTCGAGGGCCTGAAGGTGGCGGGCGCGAATACGTGTCGCTCGTTCTGCCTCGTCCAAGGTCAAGCCGAGTCGTTCACGAGCCTCCAGCAGTAATTGGCCAATCTTTTCCATTCCCACCTATGGATATGCAAAGCCACCGGCGAGCGAGAAACCCGCTCCCAGCCGGTGGCTATATCTACCGCACGCTAAGCCTCGTCGGCGGTTGCTTCTTGTGTACCCTCAGTAACTTGTTCGTCTGCCGCTGATTCAGTCTGCTCCGCCTGAGCCTCCACTTCCGCCTCCTCAGCTTCAAGCTTGGCCCGGAGATCAGCAAATTCACCCACCACTTCGGCTTCAACGACAGCCTCTTCCTCCAATACGTACGCTGTTTCAGGCGGCTCCCCCTCCCGGTGAACAACGACCGTTACTTCGGGAACCAGATCTATTGTAAACCGCACGCTCGCTGAGTACACACCCAGCATCTTGATCGGCTGGCTGTCAACCTGGCGGTGCTCGATCTTCACTCCGGTCGTCTTTTCGATCGCTTCGGCGATCATGGCGTTGGTGACCGAACCATAAAGCTTCCCCGTTTCACCTGTCTTGACCGCGAAAGTTAGCTCGAGCCCTGTCAACTGCTCAGCAACTGCACCAAATTCCTTATTAAGTCGCGCTCGCTCCCTGGATGCTTTCTCGCGGATGCGATCAGTTTGCTTTAGCATTCCTGGAGTGGCCAATACAGCCAGACCCTGGGGAATCAAATAGTTGCGGCCATAGCCATCGGCGACTTTCTTTACATCGCCTGCCTGACCAAGTCTGTGCACGTCTCTTAGCAACATCACTTTCATCGAGGTTCAAGCCCTTTCTGCAAATTTTAAGCGCCGCAGGCGGCGCTCAGGGGCGAAGGGTACAACGCCCCGCGGAAGGGCATTTTACCAGAAGGTGATACACAGGTCAAAGGATAATCTAAAAGCGCTTTATTATGTAATAGTTGCTCGGGTCGTACTACTAGTCTCTTTTTATATAAAGCGCAATACAGGTTGACACGGGCTATAGACCACCCAAGATGAACAGAACTCCTTTCAGCGCACCTTCTCCATCACGATGGCATCCTCACCTCTGCGGTAGTACCGCTTCCAGATGTCAATCTCGACATAACTCATCTGTTGATACAGGCAAAGCGCCGCTTCGTTTGTACTCCGTAGGGTCAGACGGATGCGTGGCGTTTCCAGCTTGCCCTCACATGCCGCCAGCAAGCTCCGCGCGATGCCGCGGCGCCGATAGTCTGGATGGACGCCGAGTGAGGCAATCCAACCCAGATTGTTCCCGCGCCGTCGGTCACCGATGATGAAGCCCACTACCCGTCCATCCACAATTGCCTTCAGACGGACTGTCTGGGGGAAAGTCAGAGCAGCCAATGTGTCAAGTAAGGGCCAGGCGTCACGACCGAAACATATCTTCTCCAGCACCAATAGCGGTCGGATGTCTCGCCATGTCGCCGGTTGGACAATGACAGACTGGTTAGGGGGACGTGGTTGACTCAACATACCGATTTAATCCATGCCTGTGCGAAGGTTATCCAGCGGGTTGGTGAACTCCATGGGGAAGATGAGTCTGGGCGGATGGCGTTGGTTGGAAACGCCAGACCGACAAGCCCAACGGCCCCTATCAAGCAGGACGACGGAAATAAATCTATCTCCTTATCCTCATTGACATCGATCAAGGTGATTTATTATACCGTTTGCGACTTGGTGATAAAAAAATAACCCCTTTATCAAGCTAAGCGTGTAATGACAGGACAGTGACCATCACTCATAAGTTGCGAGGTTGTGACCAGAGAACAGCCGATGGTATCATTGTATTTAACACAAGGAGAGGCTTGTGCCGAATGTCTTCCCAGTAGTCTTCACATTGGGCGTGCTGGTAAACTTCCTTTGGCTAGGATTGTCGGATCCAGCTAGAGCAGAGACCTCTCGACTGCCTGACGAAAAGACTTCCCCGACTGCCCGTATTGATGCTGGCTTGTCGGCGCTGACAGCCGGGCTGATTGGTGCGCGTGCATGTTTCGTGCTCCTCCACTGGGGATACTACGCTAGTAGGCTCATCGAGACATTCTGGTTCTGGCAAGGTGGGTTGAGTTGGATCGGCGGCGTGGTCGGTGCTGTTATTGGGTTATGGGTATACACCGCATTTTCCCACCGTCCCTTCTGGCCTCTGGCGGACATACTGGCTTTGCCCGGTGTGGTGATAGCCCTATCTTGCTGGGCGGGCTGCCTGTTGGAAGGTTGTGCATACGGACGCCGAACAAATGCGGGCTTCTGGACCCCTCCCGCAGCCGACATATTTGGAAGCCGGGTCGCGCGCTGGCCCACACAGACCGCTGGAATAGTGCTCAATCTTGTTATGCTCGCCGCGTTGTACTGGCTGGCTGGCCGTCACTTACGTCACGGTACTTTAGCCTGCTTGAGTTTGTCCTTGATAGCTGCCAGCTCGCTGGCTCTCAGCTTCGCTCGTGGCGACCTGGTTTTCCTTCTGGCTGGCCTACGCCTCGACACAGTGGGAGCCGCGGCGATCCTGCTGCTGGCACTCTGTGGCTTGGCCCTGTGTAATCTTCGAAGATGATCTTTCACGATCTACACCACGGAGCCAAGATCGGCTACCTGCGCGACCTGTATCGGACGATGGCCGGTGAGTAGAATGCGTGGTCTCAGAGCAATGTGACCCGTTGGGCTTGATATGAGGAGACACATTTAGACCGTAATTATTCGATTGCGATTGGAGAACGGACACTTCTATGGCTCAGGACGCTATATCACTTGAAATCAACACCGATCTGACACGTAAGATCCTTATCGAATTTCTTCGCACCGAGATCACCCGCGCCGGCTTCCAACACGCCGTAGTCGGTGTCTCCGGCGGCGTGGACTCGGCGGTAGCCTGCTACCTGGCGGCGGAAGCCCTAAAGCCGGAGAATGTACTCGCCGTGCGCATGCCTTACAAAACCTCAGCGCTTGAGTCCCTCGAACATGCTGATTTGGTGATCCAGGCGAGCGGGGTGAAGGATATCACCATACCCATTACTGATATTGTCGATTCACTCTTCGCTCGCTTTCCCGGGGCAGATCGGGTGCGGCGCGGTAACGCGATGGCCCGGGCGCGCATGCTCGTACTTTACGACCAATCAGCCACCTTTAACGGACTGGTGGTCGGCTCGGGGAACAAAACCGAGGTCCTGCTTGGCTATACGACCATCTACGGCGACTCAGCATGCGCTCTTAACCCGCTGGGTGATCTGTATAAGACACAGGTTCGTCAATTGGCGCGGGCGATAGACATACCGCAGGTCATTATTACCAAACCACCCTCCGCTGACCTTTGGGTGGGGCAAACTGACGAGGACGAATTAGGGTTCACATACCAGGAAGTCGATCAGCTTCTGGTGCTGCTGGTGGACAGGTGTTACTCTCCCCAGGCCTGCGTTGAGACCGGTTTTGACTCAACCTTGGTTGAGGCTGTCATCAAGCGCATCCGACGAAATCAATTCAAGCGCGTCTTACCACCGATCGCCAAACTAAGTGATCGTTCGGTGAGTTACGATTTCCTCTACTCAGAAGATTGGGGGACATAGGGGATCGGGGAGCACCGCTATCTGGTAGTCTCGCCCCGCTTCCCGCTAGCCTCCATTGTTGGTTCCCGACCTCTCTCTCGGGGAAGAGTGATAGCCCGCAGCGCCCTCCATTCCTGCTCATCAATAGTCATGAAGGCATCCACTACCTTGGGGTCAAATTGCGTCCCGCGACAGCGCAAGATCTCCTCGTAAGCCACTTTAAAGGGTTGGGCTTTACGATAAGAGCGATCAGAGGTTATTGCATCCAGGGCATCCACAACAGCAAAGATCCGCGCGTATGGCGGAATCTGCTCCCCTTTTAAACCGCGAGGATAGCCATTGCCATTATAATGCTCGTGATGTGAGCCAATGATATCAACTGCCCCTTCGAAGAACATGATCCCTTGAAGGATGCGTATACCTTCTTCAGGGTGACGGCGCATCAGCACCCATTCTTCTTCAGTGAGTGGCCCTGGTTTTTGCAGGATGGCGTCGGGTACCCCTATCTTACCGATGTCATGCATCAAGGCACCGCGACGAATCTCGATCAGCTCATCTTCCGACAATCCCATCTTTCGTGCCAAAGTCATCGAATAGAGAACGACCCGCCGGGTGTGCTCCTGCGTTTCCCGCTCGCGGGCATCAAGCGCAGCTACCAATGCCTCAAGGGTCTGATCATAAGACATGGATATATCATTGAATAGCTGAGCATTTTCCAGTGCAACGGCGGCCTGATTGGCGAAGGCAGAGAGCAAAAAGCGGTCGCTTTCGGTAAAGATCCCTTCCCGTATCCGATTATCCGCGTAGATCACTCCGATCAAATCATCTTTAGCCTTCAATGGCACGCATAGAATCGACCTCAGGCTATAAGCAACCACGCTCTGCATGCTATCGAAACGTGGATCCTCCTGAGCATTGGTGGTTAACACGGCCTCCCCGTGTTGCACGACTTGATTGACGATTGTACGGCTGATCTCATACTCGCCAGGCCTTAACGACTCTCTCTCCCAGTTGCGAGCGACGTAAATCTCCATCTCATCCCGTGCGTTACGCAGCATCAAGAAGACCCGTTCGGCCCCGGTTAATTGGATGATGGTGTCAATCACTTCGTTCAGGACAGTCGGCAGATCAAGGGAGGAGTTGACCACATGCCCAATCTCCGCAAAGGCACGTAGACTGCTCCGTTCCTCCTCGATGGTTGCGACAGATTCCCGCAGGGTGATGAGCTTTGCATTAAGTTGGCGCAGCCCGTGCAGCACGTCCTGTGGTAGCGCCAAGCCAGCGCGCTTATAGTACGACTGAAAGGAATCAATCTTGGTCCGGATAGTTTCAACCTCTCGACTTAGGTCGGCCAATTCCTCTACAGCACTCGGGAGATTAGTGGATTCACCCAATTCGTTCATATCCTCATCGGTTTATTCTAATTCATCTTGAACAATTGTTGACTCCACTGAAAAAAGGCCAACCGCGAGAAGAGGACCGGTATATGTGGGGGTGCGGGCGCAGCCCACACCCCCACATATACCCCTCCCCACTCCTCGAGGATAGTTTTTTCAGTGCACTCATTGATTATACGACACGCAAACCACACGGACAATGAGAACAAGGTGTGAGTAACTGTTTAAAGTACATGGTGGAGGGACAAACTCCTCATGAGTACCCCCGGCAATAACCTCAACTCAAACTCCCACTACGTTATTGCCCTTCCAACCTGGTCAGTGTATATTTACCGACCACCTCTTCAGCAGAGGGAATAACCGCGAAACAAGCAGACAGCGTGAGTATCGACTCTTTATAACGCGACTAGGCGATCGAGATCAAGTTAGCCCAGCGTTATATAACTAATCATCTCCAACTTGCACTTGATGGATGATCTTTTGCTAAAAATCAGAGCCTAACCTGGTTATCGTCTTCGGTAAGAGGTGCCTACTCACCTACGCCGAATTAATCAATCAAATCGAACGCCTAGACCTCGAGTACCATTTGCGAGAAATAAGATAGACTGCACTGAAAAAAAAGCCAATCTGCAAGAAATTGATGAGCAACCCCGCGAATTCTTCAGCCTACAACACCCGTATCTATGAGATTGTACAAGCTATTCCTCAAGGGAAGGTGATGACATATGGTGGAATCGCGGCCCTCATCCCGCCTCCGGTAGGGGTTGAAAGATTGTCCTACGTTCGTGTCAGGGCCCGGTGGGTGGGTTATGCCATGGCTGCCTGCAGCGACGATGTCCCCTGGCATCGAGTGATCAATGCCCAAGGTCGGATCAGCCAGCGGCCAGGTCACGGTGCACATATCCAGCGCCTGCTGCTGGAACAGGAAGGGGTGGTCTTCGACCGGCAAGGACGCGTCGACCTGAAGATCTACCGTTGGGAACCGACAACCGATTGGTTGCTTGCCCGTGGGTTGCTGCCTGTGCCGGCTGATGAGTCATCGCCCAAATCCTCTCACCAAAGATTGCTTTAGAGGCAGCAAACGAGAGGCCATTTGAGGTCGAAGGTGTTTAACATAATTGAATAACCATACTGTCTATTGTTGAATTGGACCACGCTAATGATATTTGCCTTGGCGCCGGAGCGCCCCATACCAACCCAATCCGAACAACACATCACCTGATCAAACTAAAGGAGTGAGAGTATGGATGCAGTTGTCCTCGCCGGTGGCAAAGCTGGCCCTGAAGACCCACTCTACCCCTACATACAGGATAAATCCAAAGCTTTGGTCGAGATAGCTGGCAAACCGATGGCTCAATGGGTCCTTGACGCGTTGAGCGAGGCATCCAGCATCGATCACGTGCTCGTGGTCGGACTAGACCAGGATTGTGGCTTGACGTGCGCCAAGCCACTGCACTTTTTATCAGACCAGGGACACATGCTGGATAATATAAAAGCTGGCCTGCATCACAACAGCGAGCGCAATCCGTCTGCCATTCGCGTTTTGCTTGCCTCCTGCGACATCCCCGCCATCACACCTGAAATTGTAGATTGGAGAGTTCAGGGGAGCCTGGAGTATGAGTCAGACATCGATTACGCGGTCGTCGATCGCAAGACGATGGAGGCCCGCTTCCCTGGCGCTAACCGCTCCTATATTAAGCTCAAAGACTATGAATTGTGCGGCGGAGATTTGAATGTCATACACGTATCCTTGATCGAAAAAGAACAACTCTGGACACGGCTCATTGCAGCCCGTAAGAATGCGCTAAAACAAGCTGCACTATTGGGCATTGACCTCCTACTTCTTTTATTGATGGGCAGGCTGAGCCTTAAAGATGCGGAACGCCGGGTGAGCGAGCGGATAGGTGTGAAGGGTCGGGCGTGCCTCTCCCCTTACGCCGAAGTCGCCATGGATGTCGATAAACCTCACCAACTTGAGCTCTTGCGCCAAGACCTTACCAACCGGGGTACACCCGTTACGTGAACCGACAATTTCTGCTCGAGATCGACGCCCGTTGGTCTGCACGGCTGTGCATCGCCGATCGACCAGGACGGCTGAGAACTCTGGCTGCCATCCTGGCTCACACAGGCGATTCTTGGTTTTGGATTCTTGGGCTGGTCCTTACCTGGTGGTGGGGGGAAACTCAATGGAAAATCTGGGCGTTGCGCATACTGGGTATGATCCTCGCCTTGGCATTTCTCGTCATGGTGCTCAAGTTCAGTATTCGACGCCGAAGGCCTGTAGGCGAATGGGGTGCAATTTACCGCAGCACCGACCCACACTCTTTCCCCTCCGGCCACGCCGCCCGCGCCGCGCTGCTGGCGACTTTGACCACTGCCTGGGGACCACCCTGGCTGGGGGCTCTACTCGTCCTTTGGGTCCCATTTGTCTCTCTCGCTCGTGTGGCGATGGGCGTGCATTACCTTTCTGACGTACTAGTCGGGATTTCCCTGGGTTTAATTGCTGGTCTACTCGGTCAGTTCATCCTCGGCTGACTTCATTATGGCGGAGGCAAGAGGATGTACACTACGCCTCTCACTTCCGCATAGAACACAACGCCGCACCAAATAGGATCTGACACTCCATTGCTTAAAAAAAAAAATTAATACTCACCCCACTTCTCCACCCATACCTGAGAGTGTTAAAGCTATCCTGCGGTCGAGGTAGTAGGTCGTCGCCTTATTCTCCACTCACTCCCAGCTTGGGTAGAAGTATGGGCCAATCGTATCCGACGATCAAGGCGACATCAATCTCAGCCTCGGGAAT
>JAUWHR010000058.1 GCA_030605795.1 Anaerolineae bacterium
GCGACTTTTGGATGTCATTGCGAGCCCTTCGATACCTCAGGGCCTTCGGCTCCGCGAAGCAATCTCCTGCCTTCAACATGTAAGCAACGGTGGAGATTGCTTCGTCACTTCGTTCCTCGCAATGACAGACTGAGTAGTTACTAATATTGTTGCTATCCTAGCCCCTCCCACCACTGTTGCCACTGTTCAATTTCCTCGCCAAAATCCTGCCCGGTGATGATTATTAACGCTTCAGCGGCAGCTTTGCGTACATATTCGTCTTCATCCCCTAGGGCTTGGATGAGGGCAGGGACAGCCTCGATTGCCCCCGCTCCGATTTTGCCCAGCGCCTCAGCAGCATCCTTGCGTACATATTCAGACTCATCTTCCATAGCTTGAATGAGGGCGGGGACAGCTTCAACCGCCTGTAGCCCGATCTCCCCCAGCGCTTCAGCTGCAACTCCACGTACCCATTGATTCTCATCCTTGAGGGTCTGGATGAGAGCGGGGATTGCATCCACTGCCTGTGGACCGAAATGCCATAGTGCCCAGGCGACTTGTTGTCGAACATCATCATTTTCATCCCCCAGAGCCTGGATGAGGGCAGGAATGGCCTCTACTGCCGCCGGCTTGATCAGCCGTAGCGCATCGGCGGCACCCGCTCGTACGTTCTCATCTTCATCCCCCAGAGCATCGATGAGGGCGGGGACGGTTTCCAGCCCAATCTTCCCCAGCGCATAACCAGCAACCTTGCGCACCCATCGATCCTCATCGCCGAGGGCTCGAATGAGAACAGGGATGGCATCAACCGCCTCCGGCCCGATCCGGTTCAGCGCTTGGGCAGCGCCCGCACGCGCATTCTCATCTTCATCTCCCAGGGCCTGGATGAGGGCGGGAACAGCCTCGATGCCGATCTTGCCCAGTGCTTCGTAGGCGGCCTGGCGCACATAATAGTCCTCATCCCCCAAGCCCTGGATAAGACCAGGAATGCCCTCCACCGCCTCCGGCCCTATCTCCCCCAGTGCATTGGCGGCAGCTCTACGCACTCCTGGGTTCTCGTCCTCCACAGCCTGAAGGAGCACCTGGGATCCCCACAGATATGTCAGACCCTCGAGCAGGGCTTCCGACCAAGCTTTATTGAACGGGGCATCAACGGGTTCGTCAGGACAGTGGGAAATGGAGAATGGGGTCGGATACCTTCCAGTGACCGACATGGTCAACGGTTCATGATCCGGAACGTAAAGGGTCACTTGGCCGCTCACCTCCGAACCGCTGTAGCAGTAGTCTTCACCACTGTATTCTGACCCGAGAGCCTCACCCGTCAGGATAATGGTCAGAGTGGCATCACACGGGGTCCCCTCATCCACGACCAGTATTCCTATTCCAGCAACGGTGCGATGAGCAGCCTCGGCGATGGGTTCGGGATCCTTTCCCTCAATCTCGGGGTAGGATTGCTCTACCTCGAGGCAGAGTGTGCGGACGGTGACCTCTTCCCAATCGGGCGCATGCAGCGGGAGGGGAGTTGGGGTTTGAGTTGGAGTAGGGGTCAATGTTACTGTTGGCGTAAGCGTCATTGTTGCGGTGAGCGTGAGGGTTGGCTTCGTTGTGGGCGTCAGCTCCGGTTCACTACCACAAGCCAGAACACCACTTGCTAGGGCTATGGGAACGAGGATGAGTATTACGATCCTCTTCATCACACACCTCCCCTGAGTTCTAATTCACTGCATGATACTTTCTGAGAACGATAGTCGACAGGTTCTAACCTGTTGCTGGTGGGCGCTTTTCGCCGACCGGACAATATGGATAAATATAGCACCATGCTGGCAGTCGGGGCAAAATGGTCTTAACTGATGTGTACCCTGGTACAAAAACTGTTGCATCATTCGCTGAAGTATGCTCAATCCAACCTTATCAATAAGCCGAGACTCGACCCGTTTGTCGGATATGGGAAGGGTGGTTGATTGTGAGTGGAATACCATACTGCTATAATGCTTCGGAAAACGATAGAAGATGGTATTAATTGAGACCCACGACCTTACAAAACATTTTGGAACCTTGGCGGCTGTCGAGGGTGTCTCATTACGCGTCGAAGCTGGCGAGATTCTGGCATTGCTCGGTCCCAACGGGGCGGGTAAGACAACCACCATACGAATGCTGGCGTCCATTCTTCGTCCAACGCGGGGAACAGCTCAAATAAATGGGTTTGATGTAGTGCAAGAGCCCATCGAGGTGCGACGCTCGGTGGGATTTCTCACTGAACATCATGGTCTTTACACCCGTATGCGACCGCAAGAATACCTAGAATTCTTCGGCAGTATTTACAAACTCGCTACAAATGTTATCAGGGAAAGAACGGTGGATTTACTTGCCCAATATGGGTTAAGTGAGGCAAGCGAGCTGCGTTTGGGTCAGTTCTCGAAGGGGATGAGACAGAAGCTTATCCTGATCCGAGCGTTGCTGCATGACCCCGCTGTTCTGCTGCTTGATGAGCCAACCTCGGCCATGGATCCATCCAGTGCTCACATGGTGCGGGAGAGTATATCCGGCCTGCGTTCTGCAAATCGAGCGATTGTGGTCTGCACCCACAATCTGAGCGAAGCAGAGATGTTGGCCGATACAATCGCTATCATTCTACGTGGACGGATCATAGCGCTTGGCACGCCTAAGGAACTTAAACAAAAACTGCTCGGTGATCCGGTGATGGAACTCCGTCTGGCCGGCTCACTCGATGGCGGGTTGAGGTGCCTACCTCCAGGAATAAAGACACTTGACACGGGCAAGAATTGGCTACGCTATCAGGTTGCTCAGCCGGAAATTGTCAACCCGAAAGTGTTACAGGCGATGACGGAGGCAGGGGTCAAGGTGGTAACGCTCTCTGAGGTGGAGCGTAGTTTGGAAGATGTTTATCTCCAGGTGATTGCCGAGGGGGAAAACAATCCGGGGAGGGAGGGGTGAAACAAAGCGCTGATCAGGTTCTTGGGACGATTGCTGGTACATGGATTGTTGCTAGGCGCGAGATACGTGACCAATTGCGTGATTGGCGGATTTTAACCCCAATTATCATCCTCACGTTGTTCTTCCCATTGCTGATGAACTTCACTGCTCAGCAGGCGGTGGATTTTGTCACTCGTTATGGCGCGCCCATTATTGGTGATCGTCTAATACCGTTCCTGCTTTTGATCGTTGGCTTTTTCCCGATTTCGATTTCGATGGTCATCGCACTTGAGAGCTTTGCCGGTGAACGGGAGCGGCTTTCATTGGAGCCCCTTTTAGCAACCCCACTTACTGATAGCCAATTGTACCTGGGGAAGATGGTGGCTTCGCTGGTTCCACCACTGGGGGCAGCATATTTAGGTATCTCTGTCTACCTGGTGGGACTGATGTTGCGGATTGACTGGCGGCCACCGCCGCAATTGCTGCTTCAGGTTCTGATGCTCACAACCATTCAGGCGATCGTGATGGTCAGTGGCGCAGTGGTAATTTCGTCGCTGACAACCTCCGTGCGGGCTGCCAACCTGCTAGCTTCCTTCATCATCATCCCTGTCGCTCAATTAATCATCGGGGAAAGCGTGATAATGTTTTGGGCGAGGTATGAGATTTTATGGTGGATTGTCGTGGCGTTGTCATTGATTGCACTTGTATTTGTGCGGATGGGGTTGCGTCTTTTCAACCGAGAAGAATTGTTGGGTAAGGAGATCGATGTCATTGACCTACGTTTGGCGTGGCAGCGGTTTTGGCGTGCCTTCCGAAATGGCGCTATGACACCGATAGAGTGGTACAAGGATGTATTAACAAGTTCACTGCCGTCTGCCAGATGGGCAATTCTGATTACAACATGCATGCTTGCCGCAGGTTACGTTATTGGTTTGCAATTAGCCGAGACATTTACTCTGCCAATAGATTTAGTTAGTCTTGACGCAATCGGCGAAGCACTGAAAAACCCAGAGTTAAGCTTTGGCTCATTACCTGGATTCGATTGGAGATGGGTTTTGTATAATAATGTGCGCGCTCTGGCGCTGGCAACTCTCCTGGGAGCCTTTTCCCTGGGCGTGTTGGCCGAGATTCTGCTCATGGTGCCGATTGGAATCATCGGTTATTTTGCTGGCAATGTCGCCCTTGCCGGGGGAGAAACGCTTCACTTCCTGGCAGCCCTTGTCTTGCCACACGGTGTGCTCGAAGTTCCGGCAATGATCATCGCCGGTGCGGCAATACTTCGCCTTGGCTTGGCAGCCCTCAGCGTACCTAAGGGGGAGTCCTTAGGTCAAAGCTGGCTAAAATCACTAGCAGAATGGGCACGAATTGGGGTTGGTGTTGTGTTACCTCTGCTAATCTGCGCTGCTGCGGTGGAGGTTTTTATCACCCCCCGTATTGCCGTGTGGCTTCTTACTGGATAATGACATGACCAAATTGATTATCCTTGGAACGGCTGGCCAAGTTCCGGACCTAGATCATGAGAACACCCATATGGCTCTTGTCGATGATGAGGGGGTGGTGTTGATTGATTGCCCAGGAACGCCGATCGTACGGTTGACCCAGGCCGGCATTCCCTTCGATTCGGTAAATGACTTGATCATCACCCATTTCCATCCTGATCACGTCAGTGGCGTACCACTGCTGTTGATGAATATGTGGCTCTTGGGTCGTAGGGATGCTTTGCGTATCTATGGTCTACACCACTGCCTCGAGAGGCTTGAAGACATGATGGGCTTCTACCATTGGGATAATTGGCCCAATTTCTTCCCAGTAGCCTTCCATCGATTGCCTGAAAGCGAACGCATCCTCGTGCTGGAGAAGGAAAATTTTGTGATTTACTCTTCGCCAGTGCGACATTTAATCCCTACCATTGGTCTTCGGATCGAGGCTGTAAAAGGTGGCCGGACGATCGTATATTCGTGCGACACTGAGCCCTGCCCACCTGTAGTTCGACTCGCCAGAGGGGCTGATATCTTAATCCATGAAGCCTCAGGCGCGATCGTTGGGCACTCTTCCGCCTCGCAAGCCGGTGCGATTGCTCGCGAGGCTGGAGTGGATCAATTGCTACTGATTCACTATCAGACGGGGAAAAATCAGTCCGTAGCGTTGGTTAAGCAAGCCCAGGAGACATTCGCCGGGGAGGTAGCCGTAGCCCAAGATCTGATGGAGATCGATCTTTAATGCTTCCTGTCTACGCTGCGGTGGTGCAAAGCGCCGTTGTTAAGCCTCTGCTCTTTGCAAAGTGACATGCAGATAGTGGAAGTCACCATGAGGTGGAATCAGGTCGATCACCTCCAGGACAGTGAACTCTTGCTCCCCTAGTACGACTCGATCTCCCACAAGAGGACGATGGTCTGTATTGAGGATAGTCCCAGGGTGGTCTCTCTCTTTAATTACATAACTTACTTTATAGTTTGCAGGCACGAGATCGACCTCACCGACTGGCTAAGTGCTGATGACGCAACTTGAACGACAGATCGGCAGCGATGTTACGCATGACGATGTAACCTAAATGGTAATTTTCATCGCATATCCTCTCGAAGTCTTCGCGTTGGATCACCTGAACGATAGTCTTCTCCGATATTGACCGAACAGTAGCTGAGCGCGGCCCACGGTCGACAAGAGCCATCTCGCCGACGATCTGCCCTTCCCCCAGGTTGACAATCGTCCTGGGAGATGGATCAGAGGGTGTTTCGCTGCGCAATACTTCCACAAACCCATCGCATATCACATACAACTCATCACCAGGCTCACCCTGTACGGTGATCGCATCTCCTGCCTGATAGGAACGCTCATTACAAATCTTGGAGACAGCTTCAAGTTCATATGGAGTGATTCCATCGAAAAGCTCAACGTTGCTGAGTACCGTAAGTAGGTCCATCGAGGTCTCTCCTGATATTCAGTGCGATCGATAAACGCGCCTTTTTACCACCTGAATTCTACCGCAGGTTTGCTCTGGTTCCAAATAGACAAAGGTACGCCATTGGGCTTGCGGGTATGCCCTGTGGTAGAATTAAAAAAAATTCTAGGGGGATCCCAATAAGGTTCGAGACCCGATGAACGAAAAGGCTATATCTGTCTCGCTAGTGTTGCAGAAATTCAGCTCACAAGACGATCCCTGGTCTACGGATCCTTCTCATTTTTCGAGATGGCGCCGTATAAGGCAATCACATCTCTGGCGTCCCCCTACGGATGTCTTAGAAACGGAGGAAGCCTATGTGGTGGTAGTAGAGGTTGCTGGTATGCGTGGAGCAGAATTCTCGGTCACTTACAATCAGCAAGTACTCTCCATCCTGGGGACACGGTCAGATTCCAGTGTCCGTAAAGCTTATCATCAAATGGAGATTGCTTACGGTGAATTCGAGACCGAGGTGCGGATTCCTGTTCCGATTGACGTTTCCAACATCGAAGCGACCTACAGTGATGGTTTCCTACGCGTAGTACTTTCCAAAACGCGTCCGCGGCAAGTTTCCATATCTGACTGAGGTGAGCCCCCTTGGCTATAGGATAAAGCCATGTTTGAAATCCAATTTCTCGAAGATGCTGATGACAGGATGAAATTATGTTACCAGCTTACTGCCGGGGGTTACTTCCTTGAGGATGCCATAGACGAGCTGCCATCGAGGATCCTGGTTCAAGAGGAGAGCGACGAGACCTCTGAACCAGCGCCCGAGGTGGGATCCTCGGAAATCCCCGAGCATTTACCCATTCTGCCCTTACGTGGGGTAGTGGTATATCCCCATACCGCTGTCCCATTGACGATTGGACAACCACGCTCGATACGACTGGTTGATGATGTAGTCACAGGCCAGCGTCTGATCGGTTTAGTGGCTTCTCGCAAACCAGAGTTGGAGTTGCCGGGACCGGAGGACTTATACAGCTACGGCACCGTGGCGACGATTCAACGGCTATTTCGTGCTCCAGATGGGACGATTCGGATGATCGTCCGAGGGTTGGCACGTTTTGAGCTGGGGGAATTCACCGCGCTTGAACCCTACTTGACTGCCAAGATTTACTTAAAGCCCGAAACTGTTGAAGAAGGGGTGGAGATCGAGGCCCAGGTCCGCGCGGCCAAGGACCAATTCCAAAAGATCGCTGAATTGGCTCCCTCATTGCCAAGGGAGATTCTGGGGAGTGTGCTACTGCTCGACGACCCACTGCACGTGGTTTACACTATCGCCAACTATCAGCGGATGGATATCGACCAGGCCCAGGAAATTCTGGAGGAAGACACGACGGTTGCAAAATTTCAGCGGCTTAATAACCTATTAAGCCGGGAGGTGGAAGTCCTTTCTCTCGGTCAGCAAATCCAACAGGAGGCACGTACAGAGATCGAGAAAGTTCAGCGGGAGTTCTTCCTGCGTGAACAGTTGAAAGCCATACAGCGCGAGCTAGGGGAGGGTGATGGACAGGGTGCCGAGGTCGAGGAATTCCGCAAACGAATTGAAGTCGCCCAAATGCCCGAGGAAGCCGAGAAGCAAGCGCGCAGAGAACTTGATCGACTGGCGCGATTGCCGACGGCAGCCGCGGAATATGGTGTGATCCGCACCTACCTAGATTGGTTGGTCTCTGTGCCATGGAGCATAGTCACCCAGGATAATTTAGATCTTGATAATGCCCGGAAAGTGCTGGACGATGATCACTATGGGTTGGAGGATGTGAAGGAGCGCATCCTTGAGTACCTTGCGGTTCGTAAGCTGAAATTTGATCGTAAGGATGAGCAAAGCACGGTACCAGAGGATGAGATCCGCCGCGAACGGGAGGGAGTAATTTTGTGCTTTGTTGGCCCACCGGGCGTAGGTAAGACATCCCTCGGGCGATCGATCGCGCGTGCCACAGACCGGAAGTTTATCCGCATCTCGTTGGGAGGTGTGCATGATGAGGCTGAGATTCGGGGCCATCGGCGCACCTACATCGGAGCCATGCCTGGGCGCATCTTGCAAGCACTGCGTAGGATTGAGTCCCAGAACCCTGTATTCATGCTCGATGAGATTGATAAATTGGGGCGGGATTTCCGCGGCGACCCGGCTTCGGCTCTCTTGGAGGTTCTTGACCCCGAACAGAATCGCGAATTCAGGGATCACTACTTGGAGGTCTCGTTCGACCTCTCACAGGTGATGTTCATCACCACCGCCAATTGGTTGGAGACCATACCAGCTCCGTTGCTCGATCGGATGGAGGTGATCCGGTTATCTGGTTATACTGACCGCGAAAAGGTGGCTATCGCCTGCGGCTATCTGATCCCACGTCAAATACGCGAGAACGGATTGCGCTTAGAAGAGATCGACTTTAGCGATGAATCCCTGTTTACCGTCATCCATTCCTACACTAGAGAAGCAGGGGTCCGTAACCTTGAACGAGAGATTGGACGAATTTGTCGCAAGGTGGCCACGCGGATCGCGGAGGGGAAAATCGAGAAGATGAAAATCACCTCTAAATTGGTGGGTGAGTTGCTCGGTAAGCCCCACTTCCTGGGAATGGAAGAAGTGGCGGAGCGAACCTCAATTCCTGGGGTGGCTACAGGCTTGGCATACACTTCAACCGGCGGAGATGTGCTCTTTATCGAAGCGGCATCAATGCCGGGCACCAAGCAGTTCTTGCTCACCGGCTCCTTGGGGGAGGTGATGAAAGAATCTGCTCAGGCAGCTCTTTCACATATACGTGGCATGTCAGAGGAGCTGTCTATTCCAGCTGATTATTGGGATAAGCATGACCTTCATCTTCATATTCCAGCCGGGGCACAACCCAAGGACGGTCCATCGGCGGGGGTGACGATGGCGGTGGCATTGGCCTCGCTGGCCACAGGTCGGGTCGTTCGTTCTGACGTTGGGATGACGGGCGAGGTTACGTTGCGCGGCAAGATTCTTCCCGTGGGTGGGGTTAAGGAAAAGGTCTTAGCTGCACATCGGGCATGTTTGAAAACTGTGCTCCTGCCACGCCGAAACGAAATGGACCTGGATGACATTCCCGAGGAAGTTCGTCAGGAGATGAGCTTTATCTTTATTGACACTGTGGCTGATGCGATTGAAGCAGCGATAGACGGAAAGGCGACAAAGCGCAAGCGGAAGTCACCCTCAACCAAAACCCGCAAGACGACCAGTACAGTGTCGAAGCGGAAAAAATCCGCGGCTACCGTAGGTAAGCGTACGAAGCGTTCGAAAAAAGCGAAAAGTCGAACTAACAAGGCCATATCCTGAATCTCGAAAGGCGTCCTAGAAGTGCCAAAAATACTTATCATCGATGACGATCAGACCATGGTCTACCTTTTAAGGACCTTGTTGGAGATGGAGGGATTCGAGATTGCTGAAACGCAGGATTGGAAATCAATCGAGGAGACTATACGGGTTGAACGCCCCAATGTTGTTCTGATGGATTATTTCCTCCCTGATATAGATGGTTTGGAATTGTTGTCCCAGCTACGGGCGGCACCAGATTTAGCAGGCATACGTATTGTGAACTCGTCAGGAATGGATGTGTCTGATCAGTGTCTCGCGGCTGGTGCAGATGCCTTCTTACTCAAACCGTACACACCCGAAAAACTCATAGAAGTTATCAATGAGATAATTGATGAGGATGGCGCAAAAGACATGGCGTCATCACCTCAAGAGGAGAAATAAACATAGTGGCAAGAAAAAAGATACACCGGGCTTCACGCCAGTGGCGCCTAATTGATTTGCACCTGCATACTCCGGCCTCCAGCGACTATCAGGAGCCGGATGTTTCCTTCCGGGACATATTACACCGCAGCGAGGCACGTGGACTGGAAATCGTCGTCTTCACCGATCATAACACGGTCGCCGGATACCGGCACATGCAGGAAGAGATTGAACAACTGGAGCTTCTCGAGCGGTTGAGCCGGTTGACTGATGAAGAACGCAACCGGTTGGGAGAGTATCGTAAACTGCTTGAGAAGATCCTTGTATTACCAGGTTTTGAATTCACGGCCACGCTAGGTTTTCATATCTTGGCCATCTTTCCAGCGGGTAAACCCGTTCGCGAAATCGAGCATCTTCTGCTCAACCTCAATATACCCTCCGATCAACTCGATGTAGGTTCATCCACTGTCGGCGCCACCACCGATGTGTTGACTGCCTACCGAATGATCGATGAAGCCGGAGGGCTGGTCATTGCTGCCCATGCTAATTCAACTAACGGCGTGGCTATGCGTGGTTTTGGATTTGGTGGTCAGACAAAGATCGCTTACACTCAGGATCCTCATTTACATGCCCTAGAGGTGACGGATTTGGGACAGAAGGGCCGTCGCTCGACAGCGGCATTCTTTAACGGGACAAAGCCTGAATATCCCCGTAGGATGCATTGTATCCAGGGATCCGACGCTCATCGCTTACGCTTGGATCCGAAGAACAAGAAGAACCTCGGCATAGGCGATCGAGCTACAAGGGTTTTGATTCCAGAGGTTTCCTTCGAGGCCCTTAAAGAGCTCTTCCTCAGCAATGACTTCGCCCGTACACGGCCACATTGGCCCACCTCTAAAGAGGATTTTGACTTCATCCGTCAGGCAAGAGGGGAAGGTCCTAGTATTATCCAGGACTTCCATGAGAGCATGACTGTTCGGGGAGGCCGCCTGTATGCAGTAATCGCCGACGTATGCGCTTTCGCCAATACCAACGGTGGAACGTTATACATTGGCATTAGTGCTGACCCAAAGAAGGCTCCTGTGGGAAACTCGAAGTCCGCGGCTGCGATGCGGACGTTACAGCAAGAGCTTAGTAAGCGAATCAGCCCTCACCTTTCCTGTCAGGTGGATACTCAGGAGACCCAAGGCAAGAAGGTGATCCGGGTGCTAATTCCTCGTGGTGAGGATCCCCCATATGCCGTGGATGACAACAAGATTTATGTACGCGACGAAGCGGATACCGGTCTGGCCGTGAGGGATGAAATTGTTCAGCTCGTTCTGCGTGGAAAACAACATGCTGTTGGTGAAGTAGCTATCGAAGTTGCTCGCACTGAGCCGGATAAAGCTATTGAAGCTGGTGTACCCCCACCCCGGACCGGAGTTGAGGTGGTGGAATATGAAGAGCGAAACGGCATCCGTTATTACACGATGCGTGATCTGCGAAATGGAAATGTTGTGAAGAATGTGACTCGATCTTCGGCTCGCCGCCTATGGCATTATGCTATTTCTCAGTATATTGGCCTACCAAAAGATCTGCAGAAAGCCTCCGTCTCGTGGCAGGGAGGCTTGGGGATCTTGCGAGAACAACAGCGCGGTGAGAGGAAGCGCTATGATCTGGCGCAGAAGACAGTTCAAGGAATCCGGGTTTTCTTTGGCGTGACCGAGGATGGCGTACACGGCGAGTGGAAGCGCTTAGTGGGGAGCGAGGCTGATTGAAGGACTGCTCTGCTCGGCACCTAAAATATCTTAAGACTCTACTGAAAAAAGGTCAACCGCGAGAGGAGGACCGGTATATGTGGGGGTGCGGGCGCAAGCCCGCACCCCCACATATACCCATCTCCACTCCTCGAGGGTAGTTTTTTCAGTGCACTCATATTATGTTGCCCCACTGATGCTGAGGAAAGCTGGGGGAAAAACTACAGGCCACCAAGGATAACCAAGGTGCAATTGAGTTTTATGAGTAGCTGGGATGTGAAGTGATGGACTTGCTAGTCCTAGGGAAGTTTATCCAATGAGGGTGGGTGTGCTCACGATCTCCGATAGATCTTCGCGCGGTGAGCGCGAAGATCTATCAGGACCATTGCTGAAAGAGCGGGTCGGTAACCAAGGGTGGAATGTTGTCCGGTTCGATGTAGTCTCGGACGATCAGGAAGACATCGAGGGGCGGTTGCAGGCCTGGGCAGACTCGGGCGAGGTGGATCTGATCCTGACAACTGGAGGGACGGGTTTTTCATCGCGCGACCATGCTCCTGAAGCAACATTGGCAATCGCCGAACGCCTTGCACCGGGGCTTGTGGAGGCCATGCGAGCTGCCAGTCTTAAGGTCACGCCCCATGCTATGCTGTCCCGCGCGGTTGCCGGGATCCGGGGTCGAACATTAATTGTCAACTTACCCGGCAGCCCGCGCGCGGTGGTGGAGAACCTTGCGACAATCCTCCCGGCGTTGCCGCACGCCATTGAGTTGCTGCGGGAAGATCCTGACGCAGAAGCTGGACATAATCCACCCCTGCCGGAAACCAAGATGTAACCAGGAAGAGGAGAGTAGCATGTCAAGCAGATCCAGGTACCGCTGGTTTGTTTTCGCCGTGTTCTTCGCTTTTATGTTGCTGCATCAGTCAGACAAGTTGCTAATCGGCCCTCTGACCACACCAATAATGGAGACATTTAACATCGATGAGGCGAAGATGGGGGCAGTGTTTACTGGCGCGTTGCTGGTTTCAGCTTTCCTGTATCCGGTTTGGGGCTACCTATATGATCGCTTTGCCCGAGCGAAATTACTTGCCTTAGCTTCGGTGATCTGGGGCTCGACCACCTGGTTGAGTGCCATCGCGCCATCCTACTCCAGTTTCATAGTCAGCCGAGCCTCAACCGGGATTGATGACTCCAGTTACCCAGGCCTCTACAGCCTGCTTGCAGACTATTTTGGACCGGCGATACGGGGGAAGGTTTATGGCCTGTTACAACTCTCACAGCCCTTAGGTTACATGCTGGGTTTGGTTGCGGCGACGTTGCTGAGCGGCCTTATCGGTTGGCGCGCCATTTTTTATATCACCGGTACACTCGGCTTGCTGCTCGCGGTGGTGATCTACTTCGGGGTACGTGAAGCCCCACGCGGTCGTAGCGAACCCGAATTAGCTGACCTGGAACAAATAGGTATTTACCGTTTTGATAAGAAGGTCGCGCTGGGTTTATTCCGAAAGAAAAGCCTACTGCTGCTCTTTGCCCAGGGTTTTGTCGGCGTCTTTCCGTGGAATGTGATCACCTATTGGTTCTTCCGCTACCTAGAAACAGAACGCTATTACTCACAAGATGAGATACTGATGACCATGGTGCCGACGGTGATGATTCTGGCAGCAGGTTATTTTGTGGGGGGGATGATTGGTGATTTCTTTTTCAAGCGCACTTCACGCGGCAGAGTGCTGGTCGCGATGGTGGCTGTTCTTGTGGGGGCAATCTTGCTGACCTTTACGATGAATGTCCCGGTGCAGAATCAGACCCTATTCATGGTCATGCTCATGATAACCGCGCTGTTCATCCCCTTTGCCTCACCGAATGTGATATCAACCGTTTACGATATCACGCTTCCCGAGGTGCGAAGCACAGCCCTTGCTATCCAGTACTTTATCGAAAATGCAGGGGCTGCGTTAGCCCCCTTGCTGGCGGGATTGATCGCTGTGCGGTCTTCCTTGCATCAAGCTATTTTGATTATCTGTGTTTCAGCATGGGTCGTATGCTCGCTTCTGTTTGCCGTGACAGCGCATCTAGTCCCACATGACATCCAAACACTGCGGCAACAACTTCGTGAACGGGCGCAGGAGGAAAGGGCGGCTCAGGCGAAGTCGATTGCTGCGAGCTAGGGTGAAAGGATTGCCAGTCTTTATTGGGACGGACTCTCATCGGAAACACGTACCCCACTTAATTTATTATTGAGTGCACTGAAAAAACTACCCTCAAGGAGTGGAGAGGGGTATATCTGGAATGTGGGCTTTGCCCATACCCCACATATACCGTTCCCTTTCTCGCGTGGGGTCTTTTTTCAGTGCAGTCATTCTACCCTCTTGGCTGGCGCCATTACTCCTACTTAGGTTGATAAATAATGGTCACCTTCAATAGAGCGTGTTGCCTCATTAGAAAATCTAACCGTAGGGCTATCATTGCCTCATCCAGGAATCTTACCGAGGAAGCCTCCACAATTTAGCAAGGTTAGCCTCAATACGGCGCTGCAATTCAACAGGGTTGAGGGTCAAGTAGAGCTC
>JAUWHR010000044.1 GCA_030605795.1 Anaerolineae bacterium
GGATTGGAGTTGAGCTCCATCCTTAATGAATTCGGCGATCGCGTAACCTGCTCGTCGCCCGAAGACAGATGCGTCAAGCAGACTGTTGGTTCCAAGACGGTTGGCGCCGTGCACCGACACACAGCTGCACTCACCGGCGGCGTAGAACCCGACCACAGGTAAACCTTCGGCGTTGGCGATCACTTGGCCATTGGTGTCGGTTGGGATGCCGCCCATGCTGTAATGAGCCGTCGGCTGGATGAGCACTGGTTCATCGATAATATCGACGCCGGAGAAGTTCAGCGCGATTTCACGCACCTGGGGCAGACGTTCGAGGATCATCTCGCGGCCCAGGTGACGTAAATCAAGGTTGATACCCTTGCTATCAGGACCTGTACCTCGCCCTTGGTCTATCTCGCGCTGCTCCGAACGGCTTACCAGATCGCGTGGGGCTAGTTCCATCTTGTCGGGAGCGTACTTCGCCATGAAGCGTTCGCCCAATTTATTGGTCAAATAACCGCCCTCGCCTCGGCAGGCTTCAGTCATCAAAATACCGTGTCCGTAGACACCGGTAGGATGAAACTGGACGAATTCCATGTCCATCAAAGGGATGCCGGCGTTGTATGCAATCGCCACACCATCGCCGGTGTTAGCATAGGCATTGGAGGTGATCTTATAGGCTCGACCGTACCCGCCAGTGGCAAACATCACCGCTTTAGCCCGCATGGTGTAGATCTTTCCAGTCAGGATCTCCATTGCGACTACTCCACGGCAGATGTTGTCTTCAATGATGAGATCCAGCACATACCATTCACTATAGAATTTGACGTTTTGCCTTAAAGCCTGCTCGTGGATGGTGTGGAGAAGGACATGGCCTGTCCAATCGGCAGCGTAATTGGCACGAGGAGTACTGTGGCCGCCGAATCGGCGCTGGGCGATCCGACCGTCAGGTGTGCGGCTGAAGACACAGCCCATATGCTCATATTCAAAGACGATATCAATTGCGTCTTTTACCATGATCTCGATCGCATCCTGATCGCCTAGCCAATCTGATCCCTTGACGGTATCGAACATATGCAGTTCCCAGCTATCGATCGATTCGTCACCATCGGGGATCTGTTCCAATGGACCGCGCGGTCCGGTACCGGCAACGGGGCGAACATTATTGAGCGCCGCAGCTATACCGCCCTGGGCTGCGCCGCTATGCGAACGCAGGGGATGGATCTTTGAGATAACCCCAATATCTTTAACCCCCTCCTGGCTGGCGATCATCGCCGCCCAGGTGCCGGCAAGTCCTGCCCCGATGATTACCACATCGTGGGTGATTGCTTCGGTCGGCATCGGACTCCTTCCCGGGACAATTTCTTAGTTAGAATCTGTAATTCTGTATAGTTTGATTTTGAGCCCGTTTTCATTAAAGCTTGTTTCATAGCATCGTGCAATAATTCCCAAATTTAATAGCCTGGACGTTTATCAAATAAGTGTTGTGTTTTGTCACCCTTTAATAATTAAGACTAGCAAGCAAGTATGATGAGTGCTCATTGTGTGCTAAATGGTAACCAACCGCAAATAGTTATTCCGAATGTGGGTCATGCATCATTGCTGAATCGACGAGCGTCTTGCTGGATTATTAGTGCGGCTTGAAGGGAGACCCAGCGGTTAGTTTCCTCAACATCGGCTAGCCCATGCCATGTGCGCTGGCGGAAAGGGCTGGATCCTCGCCAACGTCCATTGAGCTTACGCCGGGCGATTAGCCAATCCATGGCGGGTTTGACCCCTGAATGGTCTAATGCACCCAACTCAGCCACCACTCGCAGTACAAAGAGGATGTCAGCCTGGTAGAAGAGGGGAAAGTTTAGCCGAGACCACAGAGTGTGAACGTGGCCGGAGGTAGGATAATCCGCCTCTACTAGTTGATAGGAGGAGAGCAAGAAGTTCAGCCCCTGATCTATCGTCGCAACGGAATCAACTGAGCGGTCGCCAGCTGGTAGAATTGCCAACCCCCACAATGATCGGGCGGCGCCCCAGGCGCAAGGAAGTTCATCGTTGTAACGACAGCGCCACCCATCATCCAGGGCATCAAGTGCTAGGTAGCGGACGATGGCCTCAACCCGAGGGTCGTCATTAAAACCGCAGTGAAGGGCGTACCGTAGCAAATTTCCCCAAAAGCATGAAAGGCTGTACTCGCCGTTATCCAGTGCTTTAGCAAGTTCGTCCCTGGTAGCGGTCAGCATGTAATCCACACCCCGAACCAGGCGTTTATCAGATCCATCGGCGTTCAACTCCGCCAGCAGCATCATGCTCCAGTGAGTACTGACGTATTTCGGGGTGTAGTAGCTGTGCTCGGGATGCCAATTCCCCGCCTTAGTTTGACCAGTTAAGATAGTCGGGACGGGACCGGTTTTCATGATGTCCCGATTTGCGTTTTGAACCTCTGGGCCAGCTTCATCACGCTCCTGTAAATGACTCAAGGCTAGAAACCGAATTGTTGGCGTTTGAGCTTCCAGCAGCCAATCGATAAACGATTCATCGAAGATCATAATCTTCTCCCGGGAAGGTATATTTACCGTTCCCTTTCTCCCGCTTGGGCTTTTTTCAATGCAGGCATATTTACATCACAACATAGATTACACAGCATTAGGTCATAGCTGGACTTGGTTCGCGGAAGGGGTCGAACTCCCGCTCCAGATCACGACGAAATTGCTGTGTGTATAGCCGGTAATAGTGTCCTTTAGCTCGAAGCAGGCTGGCATGAGTGCCCATTTCGACAATGCGACCATCATCGATAAACAAGATTCGATCAGCCCGTTTGATGGTCGAAAGGCGATGGGCGATGATGAAGCTGGTCCGGTCGCGTACCAACTCCATCATCCCTTTCTGGATTAAGCTCTCAGTGATAGTGTCAACCGAGCTGGTTGCCTCGTCCATGATGAAAATTTCGGGGTCTGCCAGCACAGCTCGGGATAGGCTGATCAATTGTTTCTGACCAACCGAAAGCAGGATACCCCCTTCGCCAACCTGTTCGTCATATCCTTTTTCGAGTCCCATGATGAAGTCGTGAGCGCTGACCATTTTAGCAGCCTCATCAATCTCCTCGTCCGAGGCGTCCAGTCGACCATACTTGATGTTTTCGCGGATCGTGCCGGAAAAGAGGTGTGGGGTCTGCAGCACCATACCTATGCGCGATTGAATCGCATGTAGTGAAAGGGTCATGTAGTCATGGTTGCCGATGTAGATACTGCCCTGCTTAGGTTCGTAAAACCGGCAAAGTAAATTTACGATTGTTGATTTGCCACCGCCAGTAGGGCCGACCAGAGCGATGGTCTCTCCTCGCTTCACAGTAAGATTGAAATCGGTCAGCACAGGGTTATCCGGTTCGTAGTGGAAGTTCACGTCCTTGAATATGATGTCTCCCTTAATACTTCCAGGGTCGATCGCACCGGGGCGGTCTCGCACGTCAGGGACTGAGTCGATGAGGGAAAAAACCCGCTCAGCTGAAGCAATAGCATGTTGCATCTCAGCGTAGACTCGAGCCAAATCTTGGACAGGCCAGAGCATGAAAGTAATGTAGCTGATGAAGGCTTGGATGCCGCCGATGGTTAAACTCCCGATCTGGACTTGCAGCCCTCCATACCAGACGACACTCCCTACGGCTAGCGAACTGATGATTTGCACCAATGGTAGGAACAGCGCCGACAACCACGCTGCACGGTAACCTGCTCGATACATCTCGCCAGTTAACCCGCTGAACTCATGCAGGTTCTTCTCTTCTCGGTTGAGGGCTTTGACAACGCGGACTCCAGTAATGTTCTCATTGTAAGCGGCGGTTATCTTAGAGTTGATCTTACGAACCTTGCGGAATTCGATCAGGATCTTCTTCTTGAACCGGGATGCGACCACAATTAACACTGGGATGATCGCCAGCACGATCAGTGCCATCCTCCAATTAATTACCAACATGAACAACAAGGATGTTCCGATGCTGAAAATCGCCCAGGTCACATCTAAAAGTCCCCATGTAGTTAGTTCAGAGATGCGTTGGGAGTCGGAGGTCACCCGAGACATAATCCAACCGACCGGTGTACGGTCGTAATAAGCCAGCGAGAGGTCCTGAAGATGATTGAAGGATTTCTTCCGTAGATCGTATTGAATGCGCTCACCCAAGATGCCGGCTAGGTAGATGAACCCGAAAACGTTTCCGGCTTGAACGATGATCAGCAAGGCGTAAATGACCACAAACCGCACCAATGCCCCACGATCATTGGCCAAGATCCCCTGGTCAATTATCTGCTTACCAAGGAAAGTAAAGTAGGAATCAAGCGCGGAGGTCAGAGCGATGGTTAGCAAAAAGCCGACCAACCACTTCCAATGTGGCTTGGCCAGGCCAAGTATCCGGGCTATGATTCGACCGCTAAATTGGGTGGTGAATTCTTCTTCTTCAAATTCAGGTGTTGGCACTAGCGATCTCTTCCTCCAGCGCGTCCTCTATGCGGGTTTGCATATCGTGAATACGCTGGTAGATACCTGGTTGAGCTATCAGTTGCTCGTGGGTGCCACGCTGCACAATTTCGCCACCCTCGAGCACCAGGATCAAATCGGCTTCCATCACACTTTGAATACGGTGAGCAATGATGAAGGTTGTACGTCCTCGCATCAATCGCCGTAAAGCCTGGCGGATGATGCCTTCAGTTTCCATATCCACCGAGGAGGTGGAATCGTCTAAAATGAGTATGCAAGGATCCTTGAGAAGAGCACGGGCGATAGCAATGCGCTGTTTTTGCCCACCAGAGAGCGTCACCCCTTTCTCGCCAACCAACGTATCGTAGCCATCTGGAAACGAGAGAATCGACTCGTGGATAGCTGCTGCGCGAGCTGTGTCCTCAATCTCTTCGCTTGAGACCTTGCGGTTTACCCCATAGATAATATTTTCACGGATTGTGCGAGAGAAGAGGAAGGGCTCTTGCTCGACGATACCGATATGTTGGCGAAGGAATTGGCGTGAGTATGTATTTAGTTCAATCCCATCCAGCGTCAGGCTACCCGAGGAGTACTCATAGAAGCGGGGTAAGAGGTTGACTAGTGTGGTCTTGCCGGAGCCTGTTAGCCCAAGCAAGGCTATCACCTGTCCTGGTTTGCAGTGAAAACTGATTTTCTCCAGGATAAGATCGCTCTCAGAATAAGCGAAGCAGACATCCTTGAAGATCACTTCTCCACGTAAACCCCCCTTTGGTGCATCAAGGCCAATCTCTATCGGCTCGCGTTCCTGGCGAATGACATCTGAAACTCGGCCATAAGAAACCAGCCCAGTTGACATCTGAACGATCAACCGACCCAGATTGCGCATTGGCCAGATGATCAACACAATCATGCCGCAATAGGCCAGGTAAGTGCCGATGGTTATGGTGCCATTCATTGCCATTAGCGCGCCAATGCCAATACCGGCAAGCATTTGCAGCCCAGCCAGGATATCGGAAATTGGCCAATAAAGGGAATGCATAGTGAGAAAATGCTTGCCGCGCTGGAATTTCTCCCAATTCTCTCGTTCGAATTTATCCCGCTCGTGGGTCTGGCGGGCGAAAGCCTTGACCACCCTCACACCAGCTAAATTTTCTTGAAGTCTTGTCGAAAGTATGGCTTCCTGCTCTTGATACAACTCGTAAATTGTTGATATTTTACGGAAAAAGAAGAAGGACATAACTATGATCAACGGTACCACCAGGATGGAAAGCAGAGCCAATTGCTGATTCAAGCTGATGATAGCTGCCAAATTAATAACGAAGAGCAGCAAAATCCTTCCTACCCCAATGGCTTGGTCGGAGAAGAACCGTCGTAAGGCGTCTATGTCTGATGTGGAGCGTTGGATTAGTTCGCCAGTTGGAGTTCGGTCGTGGTAAGTGAATGAAAGGTGCTGGACGTGGTCAAAGAGATAGTTCCTCAGACGCTGTGCTATACCCTCAGCGGTTCGAGCGGCTAGCGTGCCGCTGATGAATGTGAATCCCCCCTGGATCAACGCCAGACCGAGGAAACCCAAAGCGATCAGAATCAAGGTGGAGATAGATGGAGACTGTCCCAATACATCATCAACGAAATAGCGAAGCAACAGATAAGAGGCAGTTCTGGCAATCGCTCCCAAGCCCAAGCTGAGGGTAGCCGCCAAGTAGATGAAATGGAATCCGGTCATCAATCGCCATAACCCTACTAGGCGGTTGTTGGAGACAATCTGCTTGAGATTGTAGCTGGATCGAGGTTTGATTGATGACAAGATTAGTAAGTCTCCTATTCAGATATAGATTTTACCATCAGCATCACCCAAAGCTTGGAAATAGAGTTACAAACATGAGTCTAATGAAAAAAGGTCAACCGCGAGAAGAGGACCGGTATGTGTGGGGGTGCGGGCGCAGCCTGCACCCCCACACATACCCCTCCCCACTCCTCGAGGGTAGTTTTTCAGTGCACTCAACCATGAGTCTACTTAAAAATAACTACCAAAGGAAGGAGATAAGGGGTAAGTTCCTCTTCTAGTGGTTGTGCTTTTTTCAGTGGGGCCATCATAATTATTACTGAGGGTGGAGGGGTTACTATTGCATGGTGATCGGGTTGCCAAGCCTTGAGAACATTCGTATATTCTGGGGATACAAGCCAAAAGCGTTGATAATTCATGGAGGCAGACAAGGATGAATGATGAGAGGATTGAAGAGCTTATTCGGATGTTCAACCAGAAAGCTCCAATCGCCCGCTTCTTTGGGATGAAGTTATCCTATGCCAAAGATGGATCTGCAGTGATTGACCTGCCCTACAATTCCAACCTCGATCACACTCAGGGCGGGGTCCATGGAGGGGTGTATGCGACCCTGCTTGACTGCGCGGGTTGGTTTACGGCAGCTACCGCACATGAACCTTCCTGCTGGCTGGCGACCTCTGAGATTACGGTACGGTATCTTGAACCAGTGAGTGGCTTGTCATTACGAGCCGTTGGTCGGTTGATCAAGCGCGGTAAACGACAGGATGTGGTTGAAATGCAATTGTATGATGAGAAAGGTAGTTTGGTGGGCCACGCGACAGGAACATTCATTGTGCTTCCCGACGTCCCTGTGGCTTGAGCCAAAGGGAATGGTGCTTTGTCAAAGGTCAAGTTATAAGCAAGTGAGCATCCTTCGACTGCACCCGTGGTTTAGGCGTCTCATGGAGTTTACCTCTTCGGCTTAGTCGAAGGAAAAGATCACTCGAATGATGTTCTTTTCTACGCCGTTATCACTTTGACCTGTTACCTAAAAACTATTAAGCGCCCAGAGCGGAGGGCCGAGCCTGAGCAATATTTCAAGTGTAATGGGTTATCTCTAAGGCGAGGTCCGCAGTCGAAGGGCGTCCTTCGACTGCACTCCCACTTCGACTTCGCTCAGCGTCCGTTCCGCTCTGGATGCCCTTCGACTACGCTGCGTGGAGTTTATCCCTTCGGCTTCGTCGAAGGATGGTTGCCAATGCTATTCAAGATTGGAAAAGTGATAGGTTATATCTTAGTTAGTACGAGACTGGGTCACTTGCAGCGGATTGATACTCTCAGTGGGGTTTAGGTATTATTAAAATGCTAATCATTCCTGGAAATATGACCGAGCGGGTCATTACCTAACAGGTTCTTTGTGGGGTTAGTCCTTGACACACGCGGAATCACTATGGTATGCTCAGCCGGTTTCAATTCTGTACGTGGATGGTAGGGGAGGCAAACGTGGGGGACAAAATTCGTTACTGGATCGGATTCAACCGAGTGTCTGGGATCGGGCCGACACGGCTGAGAACATTGCTCGATGCTTTTGGTAACCTTGAAACCGCTTGGCATGCTTCAATGGAAGATCTCCTCGCTGCGGGACTCGGACCGAAAACCGTACAAACGTTTGTCGAAACCCGAGAGCGGTTGGATTTGGACCAGGAAATTGCACGGATTGCAGCGTTAGGCATCCATGTCACTACTTGGCAGGATGAGGACTACCCTGTCCGGCTGAAAGATATTCACTCTCCGCCCCCTGTGTTATATGTCTGGGGCGAAATTAAACCTCAAGATCGTTGGGCGGCTGCGGTCGTTGGCACTCGTCGAGCGACGGCTTATGGAAAAGCCACTGCGCGTGAGGTTGCTGGTACACTTGCCGCCAGCGGGGTCACGGTGATATCTGGGTTAGCTAGGGGAATCGATTCGATCGCTCATCAAGCTGCGTTGGAAGCAGGCGGTAGGACGTTGGCGGTGCTCGGATCTGGTCTGGATCTGATTTACCCGCCCGAACATCGAAAGTTGGCCGAATCAATCGTTGAAAATGGCGCGATATTAAGTGATTATCCGCTTGGTACTCGACCTGAGCCAAGAAACTTCCCGCCACGCAATCGGATCATCAGCGGGTTATCGCTGGCGGTTGTCGTGGTCGAGGCTGGTATTGGTAGTGGGGCATTGATCACCGCGGATTTTGCTGTCGAGCAGGGGCGCGAGGTCTTCGCTGTTCCTGGGGACATTCATCGACGGGCGAGCCAGGGCACAAACCGTCTCATCCGTTCCGGCGCTCACCCGCTCGTCTCACCGGAGGATGTGTTAGAGGCGCTCAATCTAGACGTGGTTGCTCGGCAGGAGGTTGCCGATAAGGAGTTGCCGGAGGATGATACCGAGCGACGTGTGCTCGAAGTGCTTAGTAGCGATCCGATCCATGTTGATGAGCTACAAGCCCTTTGTGAGCTACCGATTTCGCAAATCACAGCTTCGCTTGCGATGCTAGAACTGAAAGGACGCGCACGCCAAGTGGGCGGTATGAATTACATCCGGGCGCGTGAGCGAAGGGCCGAGTATCGAGTGGAATAAAGCTTATGATGGATGATTTCGCTGCAGTGATCATGGCCGGAGGTGGGGGAACCCGCTTGTGGCCTCTATCCAGACGCAGACGACCGAAGCAGTCGCTTTGTCTCTTCGGAGACCGAACCCTGTTTCAGATTGCTGTTGATCGATTGCTACCCATCATGTCACCTGAGCAGATCCTGGTTGTCACAGTGGCGGAGCAAGCAGAATTACTGCAATCTCAGGCGCCCATGGTGCCGGTGGATAATTTCTTGCTTGAGCCAGCGCCCCGGGGTACCGCCTCGGTCATCGGTCTCGCCGCGATTGTGTTGCGGAAACAAAATCCTGATCTTGTGATGGCTAACCTGACCGCTGATCACTACATCGCTCATGTCGATAAATTCCAAAAGCTGCTCCTTGCAGCTTATGAATTGGCGGGTCAGGGAGAGCTTGTAACCCTGGGAATCACACCTCGCTACCCGGACACCGGCTATGGGTACATCCATCGAGGAGAACCGCACGGACAATTTCATGGTTATCAGGCATACCGAGTTGAAGCCTTCAAAGAGAAGCCGGCGCTAGCTACGGCTGAAATTTATGTCACCAGTGGAGAATACGTCTGGAATTCCGGAATGTTTGTATGGAAGGCATCACGAATTCTGGAGGAGATCGAGCGGCAGATGCCAGCCCTTTTCTTGGGGCTGATGGAAATTGAGGCTGCTCTCGGAACCCCAGAGGAGAGGCGAATCCTCGAAGATGTGTGGCATGATCTGGAAAGCGAAACGATAGATTTTGGTGTCATGGAGGGCGCAAAGCAGGTAACCGTCATCCCGGCGGATGATCTAGGGTGGTGGGATGTTGGAGGGTGGAACCGTCTATTCGAATTGATGGAACCCGACGAGGATGGGAATTTGCTTGTGGCACCAAAAACGCTTACCCTCGATATGCACCGCACGTTGATCTACCAGGACCCGGAGATCAAAGGCGAGCGACTTATCGCCACCCTAGGTGTGGATGATTTAATCATAATCGATACCGGCGATGCGCTCCTGGTGTGCCGACGAGAGCAGGCAGAAGAGCTACGACAACTGGTACAAGAACTGACCAACGCAGGTTTAGATCATTACCTTTAACGTTGTGGGAGTAATTTGTGGAAGCATATTGTGTGAAATGTAAACAGAAACGAGAGGTCGCCAACCCAGAGCCGACCTTCACCTCTTCTGGTACTCCAGCTACAAGGGGGAAGTGCCCTATATGTGGTATAGGTCTTTATCGGATGGGAAGAACAGAAGCCCATGAGGGGTTGGCACCTCCTCCTAGGGCGCACAAGCCTAAAAGACACAAAGGGTCGGATTCCAAGCGGCGCGGCAAGTTGGTCATTGTAGAGTCGCCGGCAAAGGCGCGAACCGTAGGTCGCTTTCTGGGTAAGGATTATAAGGTGATGGCCTCTATCGGACACGTTAGAGACCTGCTGCGTTCGCAACTATCGGTCGATGTGGAGAACAATTTCACCCCCAAGTACCGGGTCCCCAACGAGAAGCGGAAGGTCGTCAAGGAGCTCAAAGCCGCGGCGAGCAAGGTTCGGGAGGTCTTTCTGGCTACCGATCCCGACCGGGAGGGGGAAGCAATCGCCTGGCATCTTCTCCAGGCAGCAGCCATTGACCCGGAAATTGCACGTAGAGTGGTTTTCCACGAAATTACCAGACCAGCAATTGAGAAGGCTTTCCAGAACACACGTGTCATCGCGATGAACTTGGTTGATGCTCAACAAGCTCGGCGAATACTTGATCGCCTGGTAGGTTATAACCTTAGCCCGCTATTGTGGGCGAAAGTGCGTGGTCGTCTTTCGGCTGGACGAGTTCAATCGGTTGCCTTGCGGATTGTGGTTGAACGTGAACGTGAAATACGAACCTTTGTGCCGAGAGAATATTGGTCTGTTGATGCAGACTTCCTCCAGCCGGCTAAGCCACCGGTCTTTCGTGCGCGGCTCGTTCAGATCGATGGTGAAGCGCCCGAACTGGAATCTGAAGCTCAAGTCTTGATTATTTTGGAGGATATCCGACGGGCGAGTTATCAGGTGAAGCATGTGCGGCGGGGACGCCGAATCCGCCGTCCTTCCGCTCCCTTCATAACCTCAACAATGCAGCAGGAAGCTTCACGGCGATTGGGGTTCACCGCCCGTCGCGTAATGGCAATTGCACAGCAACTTTATGAAGGTATTGAGCTTGATCATGGAAAGCGGGTGGGTTTGATCACCTACATGCGTACAGATTCGACAAAGTTAGCCGCGGAAGCGGTTGCTGAAGCACGTCATGTGATCCAAAAACGATTCGGAGAGGCCTACTTACCAGAAAAACCACCGAAATATCGCACACGGACGCGTCGAGCCCAAGAGGCTCACGAAGCCATTCGCCCGACCTCGGCCGCACGCGTGCCAGAAACCGTTGAGCAGTTCCTTACTCCCGAGCAGTTCAACCTCTATTCTATAATCTGGAAGAGGTTTATTGCTTCGCAGATGAAGCCAGCTGAATATGATACTCTGAACATCGAAGTCGATGGGCGTTCAGCACAGCACAATTACCTCCTGCGCATCACCGCTTCCAGCTTACGGTTCCCCGGTTTCTTGGAATTGTATACCGATGTAGAAGCAGAAAATGAGACTAGGAATGGCGGAGAATATCTAAAGGTTCAACTAGACCAATTACCTGATCTTACTAGTGGAGACCCCCTCGATCTTCAGGATCTCTTCCCGGAGCAACACTTCACCCAACCTCCTCGTCGTTACTCGGATGCGACCCTAGTACGGGTATTAGAAGAACATGGCATTGGCCGACCTTCGACCTACGCCCCGATCATCTCTACTCTTCAGCAGCGTGGCTATGTTCAGCGCCAGAAACGGCGACTAGTACCGACAGAAATTGGAGAGATCGTCAACGATTTGATCGTAGAGCATTTCCCAAATATTGTTGATCTCGGCTTTACTGCTAGCTTGGAGGAGAAGCTCGACGAAATAGCAGAGGGAAAGAGAGAATGGGTGGATGTCATTCGAGCTTTCTACGGACCTTTCGCTGAGCAAGTCAAGCACGCCGAAGAGGTGATGCCTGAGGTGAAGGCGGAGCCGGAACGAATCGATCGTATGTGCCCTGATTGTGGTAACCAGCTAGTGATCCGCCATGGCCGCTTCGGAAAGTTTATTGGTTGTTCCGACTTCCCTGCATGCCGCTTCACAGAACCCTGGCTGGATAAAATCGGCGTGAGATGCCCGGAGGATGGGGGTGAACTTGTTCAGCGGCGAACACGCAAAGGGCGTGTATTTTATGGGTGTGCAAACTATCCGGCTTGTGATTTCACCAGCTGGAAGCGCCCGATAACTCAGCCCTGTCCCACATGTGAGGGCTTACTGGTGGTTGATAACAGGGATCATGCCTTATGCTTGAAGTGTGGATCGCGTTTTGAGCAAGTGGACTTGCCGTCGGTTGCGAAGGATACGGTATGAAACCTGCAACGTTAGATATTGCCTTGCCAGATATAAAGGTCTAGAATGCTATGGTCAACGGGGGAGTGTTAGCGAGAGAAAAGAATAGGGACTTATGCTCAAAAGCGAGGAGTTATGGACACAATAAAGGACTTTATTCAACGTAAATGGGTGCTAGTAGGGATTGCTATCGTGGTGGGGATCACTCTTGGGGTGGTCTATGCCTGGGTGATCAATCCGGTAGAGTGGGTCGACGGTGTGCCTGCTCAATTACGGCAGGATCTACGCGTGGATTATCTGCGTATGGTCATCGATTCCTACTCCGTTAATCTAGACCCTGAGGTGGCCAAGGAGCGTTATGAGAGCCTGGGTGAAACGAGGGGGGACATCCTAGCTATGGTTGGTGAGGAACCTGGTGAGGTGAGTCCAGGCGATATCCAGAAGTTCCAGGCTCTGGTCGCAGTCGAATCGCCCACTGAAGAAACTTCACCGCCGGAGGCAGATGAGGCCGGGCTCACCGCGTCTAAATTACTCCTTCCTGCGTTCGTCGTAACGGTTGCGTTCGGGCTGCTTCTGGTTGGAGCAATTTTCCTCCGCCGTCGCATGGAAAGTGGGCCAGAAATAACGCCAGTTGAGCCTGTCATGAGGGTAGCGGAGGGAGAGGTCGGAGTTGATGAATTACAACCATTGGCGACATTCCGGACCACCTACACGATCGGTGATGACACATACGACGATTCATTCAGCGTCGAGAGCGCGACCGGAGAATTTTTGGGTGAGTGTGGGGTCGGAATTGGAGAGGTGATTGGCGTCGGAGATCCGAAGAAGGTTTCCGCATTTGAAATTTGGCTTTTCGATAAGAACGACATCCAAACTGTGACCAAAGTCCTCATGAGCCGTTATGCTTTCAACGATGAGGATTCACGTAACCGCTTGAGCGCGAAGGGCGATCCGGTGGAAGTAGAGAGTGGTGGAATGGCCACTTTGGCGACGGCATCACTGAAAGTTGAGGTTCGAGTTGTGGATATGAGCTATGGTGAGGGCGCACTCCCGCCGGAGAGCTTCTTCGATCGGCTTACCGTCGAACTAAGCGCGTGGCCTATGGATGGCAGTTAGCAACCCACAACATTATCGACAATATCTCAGAAAATGACTGATCAAGGTATATGCGAGGGTGGGGATCAAACCCGCCCTCGTTGTCGTGCTCCAAAGATTGCCCCCTCACCCTATCCCTCTCCCTGAAAGGGAGAGGGGATGGGGGTGAGGGTTGGAGTAGCATTTCAAAAGATCACCCCCACTAGGTCTACACCTCAATCCTTGCTGCATCCCTGCATAATCTTCTCAAGCACCGCAGATAATTGATTCAACACTCCTCAATTTTTAAAACGAATGAAGCGATATCCTTGATATTCCAGTTACTTGGTTCATTTTTCGTCGTACGTAATCTGATCGGCATGTGAATCCCCGTCGATTTCAACTACTAGCCTCTTATCCTCACAATAGGAATCCACAATGAAGTTGCCACTTGGATGTTGGCGTCGGAATTTCATTCCAGCAAGTTGGAGCGAAAGCAATCTATCTCTGGGCTACCCCTTTGGGGACAGCCCTATACCGTTCCCTTAGTCACGCAAGGGTTATTTTATGTGCAGTCATCAATATGAAATATCGGACTAACGGATATCGAGGATTTCCAGTTTTATTTTTCCACCCGGCGTCTCGGCGATGGAAGACTCCCCGACACGCTTGTCAAGCAGGGCTTTACCAATGGGGGATTCATGTGAGATTCTTCGCTGAGGAGGGTCTGCTTCTTTCATACCTACCAAGTGAAAGGTCTCCGGGTCGCCTCCATCTATGGTGATCACCACCGTAGACCCAATCCTCACCTGATCGCTTGGCCCAGTGTCCTCAACAATGATGGCATCCCGTAAGATGGTCTCCAATTCGAGGATTTTTCCCTCAAGAAAAGCTTGTTCTTCTTTGGCGGTGATATAGTTGGCATTCTCGGTCAGATCGCCTTGTTGGATGGCAAATCGTAGACGCTCAGCGAGTTCAGATCGGCGCTGGCCGGTTAATTCTTTCAATTCCGCTCGCAATTTAAATTCCCCTTCCGGGGTGAGGTAATACTTGTTCTTACTCATAAGAAACGAATGGAATCGAGTTCTCCTCATACAGTTAGTATGGGTAGTCTACCCGACTGCTTAATGACCTGTCAATACGATGTTTTGACTCTTGACCAGGATTGACGCATAATCCCAGATGAGATCTCAGCCAAGGAGGGAGATAACCAATGGCGATGAAATTTCCTAGTGAGGAGTACATCCACGCAGTCATGGAGGTCCTCAACAATGACCAGCAATATGCCCAGGTGGCCAGGAATTGGGAGGGAGATATCATATTCTTCGTTGAGCCTGATGGGGGAGTAGAAGGCCAAGACCTGCCGATGACTTTGTATTTCGACCTATGGCATGGGAAGTGTCGCCAGGTGCGGATTATCAACCCTGACACTGAAGAGCTGCCTGATGCCGTTTACACTCTAACCGCTTCACAACATAATTATCTTCGAATTTTGAGGGGTGAGCTAGACCCGATGCAAGCGATGATTACTCGTCGGCTTCGGGTTGATGGCAGTATGGCTTATATGTTGCGGAATGTACCAACAGTATTAGATTTTGTGCGTTGTTGTGGTTTGGTGGAGATAGAAGCCGATAACTAATCTCTGCTAATTTGATCGCTCGAAAATTTCTTTCATATGACCTGATACTTCTTCATGGAAAGGTTAGTAACCAGATGGTTGAACACGCGCGAGTAGCTAGCAATCCTGATGAGACCTATGACTTTGTTATCGTCGGATCTGGTTTTGGTGGTAGCGTTTCCGCAATGCGGCTCACCGAAAAGGGATACAGGGTGTTTATCCTCGAACGTGGGAAGCGTTTTCGAGATGAAGACTATCCCCGTACCAATTGGAATATCTGGAAGTATTTGTGGCTTCCCGCGCTGCGCTGCTTTGGTATTCAACAACTGAGCCTTTTCCAGGGATTATTCGTCTTTGGGTCGAGTGGCGTAGGGGGTGGCAGCCTGGTGTATGCTGCGGTATTGATGGAACCAGATGAAAGTTTCTTTTACTCACCAGCCTGGAGTCACCTTGCTGATTGGCAGACAGTCCTACAGCCGCATTATGAGACAGCGAGAAAGATGCTTGGTGTGGATACCAACCCCCATCTGTGGCCCGCGGACGAGGTGTTAAGTGAAGTCGCCGATGAGCTTGGTTGGGGAGATAGCTTTCGACCCACGCAGGTCGGATATTTCTTCGGAGAGCCAGGTGAGGAAGTGCCTGATCCATATTTTGGTGGAGAAGGACCATTACGCTCAGGATGTAATCACTGTGGTGGATGTATGGTGGGTTGCCGTTACAATGCTAAGAATAGTTTAGATAAGAATTATTTATATTTCGCTGAGAAGTGGGGGGCAGAGATAAAAGCCGAGGCAGAAGTAAAAGACATCCGCCCGTTGGCTGGAAATCAACCTGACGGTGCTCGTTATGAAGTACACTATCATTCTTCCACGGCGTGGCTATATAAACCAACAAGAACGATTCGAGCGCGAAACGTCATCGTCGCCGCTGGGGTTCTAGGTACCTTAAGGCTTCTCATGCGCTGTCGCGACGTGAATCAGTCCTTGCCGAATCTTTCGACAAGATTAGGAGAGGTTGTCCGCACCAACAGCGAGGCATTCATGGGTGGATACACCCTGAAAGACAGGGATGATCACTCCCAGGGTCTGGCTATCACGTCGATTGCTAGGGTTGGCGCCAAAACGCAGGTTGAACCGGTGCGTTTCTCGGATGGATCGTCATTGATCTTCTGGTTGGTGGGTTCCCCCTTGATCGATGCAAGTGGCAGTTTCATTAAACGTTTGTTGGATACGATTCATGCTTATCTTCGTCGACCACGTGATTATTTCTATTTCAGATTCGTGCCGGGGTTAATGCGACGTAGCGTAGCGTTAATGTTTATGCAGGCAGAAGACAATTTGATGCGTCTTAGATTGAGTCGTAGTTTGTACACATTATTTCGACTAGGTCTGGTCGCCGAGCATGATGTGGAAAGAACCATACCCGTCAATGTTGCTCTCGGAAATCAAGTGACGCGCATGTTCGCCGAAAAAATTGGTGGCAGACCCATCGGTTCGCTTCCATCAAGTCTGCTTAATGTGCCGATGACAGCTCACATGCTTGGAGGTTGCATCTTCGGAGGTGACGCCTCAGAGGGTGTAGTTGATGTGAATTGTGAGGTGTTTAATTATCCTGGGCTTTTCATCGTTGATGGATCTATTGTCCCCGCTAATCCAGGAATTAACCCCAGTCTGACAATCACCGCTCTTGCAGAGTACGCCATGAGTCGTGTGCCGGCTAAGGAGGGGGTTTAACGGCCATGAGCTTCGTGTTGTCAAGATAGCTGTTAGCCAAGGTCGATGTCATCTATCATGATCTGCCGTGCATTCATCCCAACTCCAAGGAAAAGCTGATGCCGGATTATGCCTTTGGGATCTTAAATGTTGATCTTAACTCGGGGGTGACTAGTCGTAGTGAAGTTGCATTGAATGATATTAGAGCGTATCTGGGTGGGTCCAGCCTCGGTGCTCAAATCCTTTTTCCCTGGTTGAGAGCAGACCTGGATCCGCTCAGCCCTGAAGCACCATTGCTCTTTCTTACCGGGCCTATGACTGGAACAATGGGTACTTCTGTCGGACGGTATGTGATCTGTGCCAAGTCTCCTGCCACGAAACTCTGGGGAGAGTCCAATGTTGGGGGATACTTCGGTCCCGAGCTGCGATCTACTGGTTATGATGGGTTGCTAATAAGCGGTCGCGCCTCTGATCCGGCCTATCTCTGGATCCATGAAGGCGAAGTAGATATGCGCCCGGCAGACCATCTGTGGGGGATTTGCGATACATATGAAACCCAGGTGAGGATAAAGGAAGAACTTAATGATCAACTGGTACGTGTTGCTTGTATAGGTTTGGCAGGGGAGAATGTACTTCCAATTGCGCTTATTCTTTGTGATCAGGGACGAGTAGCAGGTCGTACTGGTATGGGAGCTGTGATGGGATCCAAGAACTTAAAAGCAATCGCGGTTCGAGGGAGACGACCGATACCTATAACCCATCCGGATAGATTCATGATTTCCCGTAGGCGAGAGAATATCAACCTACGAAATGATAACTATAGTCGCGCTGCCCGGGAAGTTGGTACAGCAGGAGCCATGGAATATTTCCATTACTTGGGAGATGTGCCAACACACTACTATACCCACGGTATCTTTAAAGGAGTGGAGAAGATCTCGGGAATCACGGTAGCGGAAACTATTCTCAGCGGTGTCAGCACCTGTCATGGTTGTGTGATTGCCTGTGGCCGTGTTGTCCGACTCAAAGACGGTCGTGACCGAAAGGGACCGGAATACGAGACAATCGCCGGTTTTGGTCCCAACTTGGGGATCGACGACATATCGGTGATCACCATGTTGGGTGATTTGTGCGACCGATATGGAATGGACACAATTTCCATTTCCAACGTCATCGGCTTGGCTTTCTACCTCTATATGGAAGGTATTCTCACCGAGGCTGACACGGACGGCGCCCCCCTGATTTGGGGCGACATGGAAATAATTGAACGCCTGGTACATCAGACTGTTCACCGAGAAGGGTTAGGGGGTTTATTAGCGAAAGGATCAAAGGCACTGGCGGAACATTTCCATGTCCCGGAGATGGCAGTCCAAGTTAATGGCTTGGAGGTCGCTTATCACGACCCCCGTGGCGCTTCCGGGATGGCCTTGGTGTATGCCACCTCGCCGCGGGGTGCTTGCCACAACCAATCCGATTATTTCATGGTAGATACTTTTGGGCATACGATTGAGGAAATCGGGATCAACTTCTACCCACGTCAAGCTGGGGCTGAAAAAGCAGCAAATGTCGCTCGTCTCCAGGATTGGCGTACACTGTGCAACGCGCTGGTGCTATGTAACCTCGCAAATGTCCCTCCTGAGTCTGTGCTCGAGTTGATAAACGATGTCACTGGCTTTGATTACAACCTTGATGAATTGGTAGCAATTGGTGAACGGGCATGGAACCTGAAGCGATTGATCAACCACCGCTTAGGGCTCACTGGTGAGAACGATCGTTTACCAGGACATCTGCTCAAACCACTTCCCGACGGTGGATCAGCTGGGTATGTTCCACCCTTTGAAGAGATGCTCGCAGCCTATTATCAGGCTCGAGGGTGGGATCCGGAGACCGGTCGCCCAACATCAGAACGCCTAGAGTCATTGGACCTTACAGAACGGATATCAGATAATCGGACCGATTAATTCTGATCCCTGATATATTGTAGATGCGCAGAAAACCGAAATCGAATGATGGCCATTAGCATCTTTCATGGCTGATAACGCACCAGATTGGTTTTAGGTTAGAGGATACAGTTGGTCTTTAAGGAGGGAAGCTTGGCTAAGATCGTAACTGTTGAACAAATGCGTACGATTGAAAAAGCAGCCGATGCAGCAGGATTGACGTACGATCAGATGATGGAGAACGCCGGTCGTGCGGTTGCCGAAGCCATTCTTCATCGGTGGCCGAACCTGAGTGGGAGACAAGTGCTGATCCTGATCGGTTCAGGCAACAACGGCGGCGATGGTCTGGTCGTGGGTCATTACTTGGTTGAAGCCGGTGCTAACGTGTCGGCGTACCTCACTCATTCACGCTCAGAGAAGGATATAAACCTGGCCAGGCTGGCAAAACAAGCCGCCGAGATCACGACTGTCGAACTGGATCAACATTCACGAGGGCTGCGGAAGTTGGTTAAGCGCGCGGATTTAATTGTGGATGCCGTTCTAGGTACAGGGTTCAGCCTTCCATTAAAGGGTGTGGCTAGGGATGTATTGCGTACGGTGAAGAAGGCGTTAACCAATCGAGAGCGACGACCCATGGTTGTCGCCGTGGACTGTCCTTCGGGTTTGGATTGCGACAGCGGTCAGCTCGCCAAGGAAGCGTTGGACTGTGATTTGACCGTAACCCTGGCTGCTGTCAAGCCGGGCCTCCTCAACTTCCCCGGGGCAGAAGCCGTCGGAAAGCTTGTCGTGGCTGACATCGGGATACCAGATGATCAGAAGGAAATTGCCAGGATCAATCTGGAGCTCGCAACGAGGGAAACTGTCAGGAGTTGGCTGCCCGATCGACCAAAAGACGCCCATAAAGGCACGTTTGGACGGGCATTGATTGTGGCAGGATCGATAAATTTCCCTGGAGCTGCAGTTCTGGCGGGACTAGGGGCGTATCGGGTTGGTGCAGGTTTAGTAACTCTAGCAGTGCCGGCTCCGATACAACAGATGCTGGTACCACAGCTACCTGAAGCAACTTGGGTTATTCTGCCCCATGAGTTGGGGGTAATTGCTGAGGGCGCAGCGGCAGTTCTTGAGGGTGAACTTGAGCAAACCCAAGCCATGCTCCTAGGTCCCGGCTTCGGGCAGGACCCGTCTACGGAGGCCTTTTTACATGAACTGCTTGGAGCGGAAGCGGGTCTGGCTCGGGGACAGATTGGTTTTATCCATCCCAGGGATCGGAAGGAGGTGCAAACCTCGAACCTGCCACCTTGTGTGGTTGACGCCGATGGTCTGAAGTTGATTAAACGGATCTCCGGTTGGCCTGATCTCCTTCCGGAGAACTCAGTGTTGACACCTCATCCTGGTGAAATGGCTGTGCTAACTGAGCAGCCAAAAAGTGACATTCAAGCGGATAGGGTAGCCGCGGCAATGTTGTGGGCTAAGACCTGGGGGCATGTTGTTGTGCTGAAAGGGGCTTTCACTGTTGTAGCTTCACCTGACGGTCGTACGACGGTAATGCCCTTCGCTTCGCCGGCGCTAGCTCGAGCAGGTACGGGCGATGTGCTTGCCGGTGCAATTGTTGGGTTCCGGGCACAGGGGCTGAAAGCTTATGAATCAGCTGTGATGGGTTCATTCCTACACGGGCGTGCCGGGGAGTTGGCAGCGGAGATGGTCGGATCAGATGCCAGTGTGCTGGCTGGTGATGTGGCTGATGCGCTATCAGAAGCCATGAAGGAGTTGATTGTAGATAGTGGTCTATTCTAATAATGTCTCATCGACCCCTTGTTGATTGTAGGAAATGAGCAGCCAGGGATCTCAATGCAAAATGGCGCACACTACGTGCGCCATTTTGTTTCATGAGTTGATCTTTCGCCAGAACACAACCAGCAAGACCGTAAAATAAATTACGCAGCAGGCTTGGTATTAGATAATATAGTGGCTTCTAGGCTTCTGCTGGTGCCTCGCCCTCAGCCTCGCCCTTCACAGTAGACTTTTTGCGCCGGGCGGATTTCTTGCCTGTCTCAACCGCGTGTTCAATTCGGCTTCTTTGTTCCTCTAGGATCACCTGGCCCTTTTTTTGAAGTTCTTCTGCTCTCTCCCTTGCATCTTGAGCCAATTTCTCGGCTTTAGCCCGAGTTTCCATTGCAGTCTGTTCAACTTGTTCTTTGAGCTCGATTCCCCGCTCGCGGATTATGGTTCGGGTTTCTTCACCAGATTGGGGGGCAAGCAGTAAGGCAACAGCTGCTCCAACTAATCCCCCGATGACGAATCCAGAGATAAAAGCCCCAAAATCGCTGTCTCGATCTGACATATCTCTCACTCCTTTTTACGCTGTGAGCGCTTATCTAGGCGGAAAATAGGTAGAAGTTCGATTGCCCGCCTCAGCGCGGTTATTACACTATTGGCTTTAACAACCGGATCGACAAGATTATTACTCAAGAATGCGGTTGTCCCGCGCAACGTGTTTAATGCCTCATTTGTCGAATCAAGGATGGGTTTGATCTCGTTTTGGAGCATAGCCGTCAATCGGGCTAGTTGTGTGATCAGGATAATCAGTACTAAACCGATTAACAAGGATTCAACCGCCATGAAGATGATGACGATATCTCTAATGATCTCGGTTTGATTAGGGTTGTTGACCATCGAGATCACCGCGAAGACCAGCCCGGTGATTATTAAAACCAGCAGGATAGCGGCAGCGACAACCCAGGCACGCGACCTTTCACCCCGTTCGGAGTGTTGTGGGGATTCGAGTTCGGGTGAAATACGTTCGGTGGTCTCTTCGCTCATGCTGGGCACATTATAGCATAACGCCGTCTCAGCCATATTTCTTAGGGGGCTTTTGCCTTCTCCGGCGGCGAATTGGTGGTCGCTCTGGGCCGGATAGTACGCTGGCAGAGATCAATCCCAGTATGGTCGCCAGCATGGCAGGAAAGAGGTTCAAGGATCCCAGTTGCAAGAAGTTCCATTCCAGCCATGAGCCGACCATGTGACCAACGAAGAACGCAACCCAAGCGGTTGCCACATAAAGCCCAAGACGGGACATTCTTCCGCCTCGTATCAGATGGAAAAGCAGACCGCAGGTGATGGCGATCAAGGAGCCGAGAAATATGCTCGGAGCGTTCATGATTGGATGACTCCTCCTCCCAGGCAAACTTCGCCATCGTAGAATACCGCTGATTGCCCAGGAGTGATGTCTGGTAAATTCTCTCCTAATGTCACCTCGACAAAGCCATCCTGAAGGAACTCGATAAAGGCTTTGACTTCTTTTGACTTATAACGCACCTGTACATTGACATAGAGGGCATCCTCAAGAGGCTCACCTTGAACCCAATTAATCGGCCCAGCAAGAAATTGTTTTCTCCCCAGAGCATCCCTCGGGCCGACAACCAGTGTATTAGTAGATAATACCTTCTCTATTACGTAAAGAGGGTGGGACATGGCGATACCAAGCCCACGTCGTTGGCCTATCGTGTAGTTGGTTAATCCCTGGTGTTGGCCAAGAACCTTGCCCCTTTGGTCAACGATGGGACCGGGAGGAGGTAGGAGGACGCTCTGCTGCCGAAGGAAGTCGCGGTAGTCGCCCTCGGTGACGAAACATAGATCTTGACTCTCAGGCTTTTCTGCTACCGGGAGAGCCATACGCTTAGCGTGTTGCCGTACTTCATCTTTCGTGTACTCACCCAAGGGGAAGAGGGTATACGCCAAATCATATTGGTTGAGAATACTCAGCACGTAGGATTGATCCTTATTTTTATCCCGGCCACGTAACAGAAGATAACGCCCGTCGCGATTTTCAAGGCGGGCGTAATGTCCAGTGGCCAGGTGGGTGGCTCCCATTTCACGCGCCTGGTGAGGGAGGACGACCCATCGGATGAAGCGGTTGCATATTAAACATGGATTTGGCGTTAAACCTTTCGCATAGCCATCGATAAAAGGGTCTACCACATATTTTTTGAAGCGATCTTGGACATCCACCACGTGAAATGGAATGCCAAGTTGCTCAGCAAGACTGCGGGCGATACTAACATCTTCTGGTGAACAACAGCGATTGAGTTGATCTGGGCCGGCGCCCCAAAGACGCATCATCAAGCCGAAAACGTCCAAGCCTTGTTCGACAAGCAGGGCAGCCGCGACCGAACTATCAACCCCTCCGCTCATGGCTACAGCAACTCGACCCTGAAAGCGCCTACTTTCAGCATTATCGAGGTGGTTTCTCTCCTCAGACATAACCTGATTCTATCACGACATGTGAACGGAGTAATGGGATTGACCAATATCATAACCACCCATAAATTTGGAGATCTCTTCCAATTTTTGTGGAAAGTTTACATAATATACAAGTTCTGAGTTTTTAATCCAATACAAATTCATCTAATATGACATCATGTCATTCCGACTATAGCGAGGAATGACGTTAATGCCGAGCATGAATGTGGTTTTATCGAAGGTGGAATCCAGCACGAATTCAGCCTCCGCGCATTGGTTGGGCTTTCTATGTTCAATTAAGCAACAGGTAACCCATTCTACGATGTTCAAAGCCACTATAAAATCGAGAGATCAGTTACCCACTCTTATAGGAGGAGATCCAAATTAACTAGATGACAGTTATTGCGGGTAGTGAGTATAATTAGGTTACTTCGCTCTGAAGGAGGCAAAAATCGATGCACACCATTATTGAATCCGTCCACGCGCGTGAGATGCTCGACTCACGTGGCAATCCGACCGTGGAAGTGGAAGTGATTCTGTTGGATGGTAGTTGGGGAAGGGTTCTAGTGCCCTCTGGGGCTTCGACTGGTGTTCATGAAGCGTTGGAGATGCGCGACGGCGATGAGGAGCGCTATCGTGGTAAGGGTGTGATCAAGGCTGTTGAGAACGTCAACACCACCATATATGAGATGTTACTGGGATGGGATGCGATGGCGCAACGCTCAATCGACTCGGCGTTGCTTGAGCTTGATGGTACGCCTAATAAATCGCGTCTGGGAGCGAACGCCATCCTTGGTGTCAGTCTGGCTGTAGCCAAAGCCGCAGCTGCTTCGTTGGGGATGCCTCTCTATCGCTACCTGGGTGGTGTGCAAGCTCATGTTCTGCCGGTGCCTATGTTGAACATCTTGAATGGTGGAGCTCACACAGGCTGGCAGTCGACGGATGTTCAGGAGTTTATGATTATGCCGCTTGGCGCTCCGACCTTCACCGAGGGGCTGCGTTGGGGGGTTGAAATCTATCACAGTCTGCGGGAGGTGCTTAAGCATAGGGGTTATACCACACTGGTGGGTGATGAGGGAGGCTATGCACCAGCGCTTAAGGCGAATGCCGAGGCGGTGGAGATCATCCTCGAGGCGATCGCCAACGCTGGATACAAGGCTGGGGAGCAGGTGGCTTTAGCGTTGGACCCGGCTGCTTCGGAGTTCTACGATGAGGAGGCAGGGCGTTATCATCTACGCCGCGAGGGTGTTGAACTCAGCGGTGAAGAGATGGTCGCCTTCTGGAAGTCGTGGGTAGATCAATACCCGATTATATCGATTGAGGATGGCTTAGCCCAAGACGATTGGGAGAGCTGGCAGTTGATGACCAAAGAACTCGGTGGACGCATCCAGATTGTTGGTGATGATTTGCTGGTGACCAACCCCGAGCGTGTTCGCAAGGCGATAGATGAACTTGCCTGCAATGCCCTGCTGGTTAAGTTGAATCAGATCGGCACGCTCACCGAGACCATCGAAGCCGTCGAGTTGTGCCAACGATCTGGTTGGAGAGCGGTGACCTCCCACCGGTCGGGTGAGACTGAAGACACAACAATCGCCGATCTGGCGGTTGGGCTCAATATGGGCCAGATTAAAAGTGGCGCGCCAGCACGCTCAGATAGGGTGGCCAAGTACAATCAACTCATGCGAATCGAAGAGGAGTTAGACCAATCCGCGACCTACGCTGGTTGGTCGGCTATAAAGCAGGGGAAGCCCTGAGTGATGAGAAGAGTATCTGTAAAGGAACGAACCAGATGGCTGTCCCAAAAGGGGCAGCCCAGAGATAGATTGCTTTATTGTTGAATTAATTATCTGTAGTGCTTGAGAAGAATATGCAGGTGCGCAGCAAGGATTGAGGTGTAGACATAGTGGGGGTGATCTTTTGAAATGCTACTCCAACCCTCACCCCCATCCCCTCTCCCTAAAAGGGAGAGGATTGCACTTCATCCCTCTACCCATTGGGGAGAGGGATAGTGTGAGGGGGTAATCTTCTGATAAGCTACTCTGACCCTTACCCTAAGGGCTGCTTAAACCTTCTTAATAGACTTACTTCCCCATAAGTCGAGACAAATTATATTCTGCTTAGTCCAGCGAGACTCCCGTTTCAGATATAGGTCCTTCAGTGCGTACTCCAGGAGCGAGTGTGCCGCAATAGGGGCAAATCTGCCAAGGTAGATCCATCAATCGACTGCAGTGAGTGCACGGTTTGCGAAGTCTGGTGTGGCAGTTGGGGCATACCTGCCAGTCGGATCTCAGGCGGGCGCCACAGCCAGGGCATGCAGGTCTGTCCTCAATTTGTGAGAGCAGCGCTTCTTCCTCCAACGTGTGTCCATAGACTTCGTTTAGTGTTTGTCGTGGGCGGAGTATCAAATAGATCACCAGACCGGGCAAATTGAGGACCGCCACGACCAAAGCCGCCAGGATGTGAACCGAACGATCTTGGGATCGAGAGCGGATATCACGAAAGGTCCAGAATATCAAGCTCAGCCATAACGCCGACAGAAATGCTCCGAAAAAGGCTGTCAGGTAGGTGAGCAGGTTTCCGAGAGAACTCAGGTTAATGACAGGTGGCATGGTATGCTCCCACAGACTGAAATTATAGCACGCGTGCAGCTACCAAACCGATGCAACTTTCAGGCCGCGTTGACACAGTCAAACGCCTGAAGTATAGTCAGATAGTCGCGTCTTGTGGCCTGAATATTGCACACGGAGGGTATTATGGGGGAGAGGCAACCAAGATACCGGATAACCGACTTGGCGACCTCGGAACGCCCACGCGAGCGTTTGGCAGCTCTGGGCGCAGGAGCACTCTCCAAGGCTGAATTGATCGCAATTTTGCTCCGTACAGGGATAGAGGGTTTGAATGCTGTGCAATTAGCGCAAAAATTATTAATGGATTTGGGAGGGTTAGCAGGCTTACACCGGGTGCCCTATGAAGAATTATGCAGTCAACGGGGGATAGGGCCAGCTAAAGCAGCTCAACTGAAGGCGGCTGTAGAATTGGGCCGTCGGCTGGGGATGGCCTTGCCCGAAGAGCGACCTACGATCCAATCCCCGGATGACGCCGCGGCCCTTCTGCTTTACGAAATGGGAGCTATGGAGCAAGAACATCTGCGTGTTTTGCTCCTGGACACACGAAACCGTCTGATCCGAACGATTGAAGTCTACCGCGGATCACTAAACACATCTCTCATACGCGTGGGGGAGGTTTTTCGGGATGCAGTACGGTCCAATGCAGCCTCGATTATCATCGTTCATAACCATCCAAGCGGTGACCCAACACCTAGTCCAGAGGATGTGAACGTAACTCGAGCGTTGGTCGAGGCGGGTCGCTTACTTGACATCGAGGTACTTGACCATTTGGTGATTGGTAAGAACTGCTTCGTCTCGCTCAAGTCGAAAGGTCTAGGCTTTAACTAAATTTAATAAGGAACGTCTTATGGATTACCAAATTATTCTTCTACCGCGCAGCAACTACTGGTCTTGGGTTCGTGCTTGTAAGGATTACGTCCTATCCTTTGGTCCGAATCTGACCCCAGATCCGGTGACAGCTGGCCAGTACATGCCCCCGCGACAGGTGATCACCTTCCCGTTGGTCCCAGGCGGCTATCCTGAGCAAGGTGATGTCGAACGATGGTTCCTGTCTCATTATCCAGGAATCCGGTTGGACCCGATCGAGGTCGATACCCCCAGTAAATTACAAGCCGCGCTTGAGAAGCGCATCGCTGATCGGGATCGCTATGGTCAAAAGCAGCGGCCTTTCTATTTACTTTGGCCAACTGATTTTGCTGTCATCACCCAGGAATTCAGGGCCAATCCACAAATCTATGGGCGATGGGGGTTTCCAGGACATGAGGGGATCGACTTCCGGGCCAGGAACAACACCAACATCTATTGTTGTGCGGATGGTGAAGTGTATCGGCTCCATACCAACCCAGATAATCACCCTTATGGAATCCATGTGAGGATACGGCATAAGGACGGCTATAAGACCGTCTACGCACACTTTAGAAAAGCCCTGGTAAGTGAAGGGGAGGTAGTGAAAGCAGGTCAAGTGATCGGATTGGCCGATACCACAGGCGCCTCGGTGGGATCGCATCTACATCTGACACTCAAGCGCGATGGCGCTACCGAGCGGGGCGAGACGGATTACCCCAAGGACATCATCGATCCGACACCGTTTATGGTCTGGCCGGAGGGTACAGTAAGTAAATCATTCGATGCATTCGGCTGGCCGGCGGGTAAGTGTTTGATTGGAGCGCATGGGCGGGTGGGCGGTCGCTTGGAAGATGAAGATATTGAAACGATCATCATAGCTCGTCTCGAGGCGGTGAAACTTGGTTTGTCCGAAACCAAAGAAACCATCGAGCGGTTGCGAGCTATTAATCCAGCGATGTTCCTTGCTGTCCGACTTGCAGCGGACTTTTCTGGGGACGCGGTTTCCGCTGACAGCTTTGTCTCCCAAGTAGCGCCATATATGGGACGACTTTACCGGCTTGGAATCCGTTATTTCGAGGTTCATGCGAACCCGAACTTGCAGCTTGGTGGGTGGCAGCGTTCGTGGCGGGGAGGAGAAGAATTTGGTTGTTGGTTCCAAAAAGTAGTCAGGGCTCTACGAGACCCTTATCCCGAAGCAAAGTTTGGTTTTCCTGGTCTCTCACCAGGAGGCGCTCTATCCGGCTGGCGGGTAGATGTGGAACGATTTTTAGCTGATGCAGAACAGGCTGTTCTTCTAGCCGATTGGGTCGGGGTAAATTGCTACTGGACAGAATCTACTGGAATGAAGGCTCATCAAGGAGGGCGGTTCCATGAGGAATATCGCCTTCGCTATCCCAACAAATTACTTTTCATCACCGAATTGAGCAACCCGTCTATGAGGGTCAACTCCCGGATCAAGGGGCAACAATACCTAGATTATTACCGTATGCTACGTGACACTCCCGGGATCGGAGCGGTATTCGCTTACACTTTGTCGGCAGTTAACGGTCACGATGCGATGGTCTGGCGCAACGAAGACGGGGATATCAACCAAATCCCAAGAGTCGTTGGCGATCGAGATTTCTAGGGGGAAATGTCTGCAAGCCAGCAAGCTCAAAATCTTCCCAGCTACCAGGAGACAGGCAGAGTGTGCAGGCCAAATTCACGATCTCGGTATTTAACTTGGCCATTCTGCCGTCCATACTCCCAAAGACGATGGGTAATACGCACGTCTTGTTCGCAATAGTCGAGGACCTGGTCGAGCTTTCCTTCACGATACCATTTAACCGCTGCCAGACCATCGGCGCTCTTGCGTTCGCCCAGGGTTGCCTCAGCTAGGTTATCGAGGGAAATGCGGTAGCCCAAACTTTGGTAGATGTGATCCAGCAGATCGACCGTACGACCAATCAGATCCGGTACGGGGGTCAGGCCATAGGGTCGTAGAACCTGATAATCAAATCTCACAATATTGAAACCCACAACTTGATTTGCTTTCAAGAGCTGACCAATAAGCTCTTCGGCGTCTTGCTCGACAAATCGGTGGGTTTCGTCGGTTTCAACAACCAACAAGACAGCGGCCGCTAAGCCAAGCTTATCAATGTTGGACCAACCACCAACTTCATGGGCGAGGTGTTTGGTTTCGAGATCAAAAACCAGAGTGCTGCCAATCACGATACTTCCTCCCTGGGTTGGTTAAACCATCAGTTTGCTATCATCAGTAAGGAAACTACTAGGACCGACAGTCGTAGAAGGAGTCAACCGGTGTAGATTATCATACACCCAATATCGCCAGTATAGGGGTGATAGTAAGCGGGCTGATTAAGGTTGTAACAAAAACAGCGGCGGTGACGAATTCTAGTTCGACATCGAACTCGGTTGCAAGGACTATCGTCATCACTGCGGTTGGCATAGCCGATTCGAGTATCCCGGCCTGGCGACTCACCCCTGACATGCCCATAAAAGATGCTATTAACCAGGCGATGAGGGGTGCGATGATCAACCTCAACCCGGCTGCAAGGATAACCAGCTTACCGCGTTTTGGTAAACCGGCACGGGCGATTTGCATGCCGAGTAGGATCAACATCGAGGGTACAGCCGCTGATCCCAGCAGATCTATCGGTCGCCATAGGGTTATAGGCAGGGATACCCCACTTATCCGAACGAGCAATGCCAGTGGAATCGCGTATAAAGAGGGAACTTTCAACAACCTCAGGAGCGCTTTTGACGGTGATGTGTGGCCAACCGAGGCTATATATACTCCAGCGGAATTGATCAACAATGAACTAGTGACGAAATATATGCTGGCCCATGTCAAACCTGCCTCGCCTAATGCAAAGGAGTTGACCGACAAACCGTAATTGCCGGCGTTTATGAAGGTGGAAACAAGGATAAAGGCAGAAGCAATGTGTGGTTTCAGATGTAAGGAACGAGTAAGGAACCAACTCAGGGTTCCCACACAGGCTGATACTAATATAGTAAAACCCGCCATATGTAGGATTTCGTTGGTATTAATTTCACTAGACGCCAGAATTGTAAATACAAGGGCTGGGGTGAAGGCGTAGAAAATGACCCGGGAAAGGGTGCGGGGGTCAATTTTTAATGTAAGCTGGAGCACGAAGCCGACACCGACGACGATAATGATCGGTAATATGTTGTCGGCGAAAAGATTGAAAAGCAGGCTCAAAATGAGAAATCCTCTGGATCATCGAAATCTTTGAGTAAGAAGTCGCGAGTGTTATCGACGAACGCAAGGTGGTCGATTGCTTCCTCGATGAGTTCGATAAGGTCTTCTTCCTCAGCTGAGTCGAGCAATAGAAGCAACGCATCGGCTGCATCTTCCCCGCCGAGTTGACCAAGCGACCAGATCGCAGCCGCGCGCACCTGTTCATCGACATCGTCAATTAGATCGATCAGTGACTCGGTCGAATCTTGAAGTTCTAGTTCGCCTGCTGCTCTGGCAGCCTCTAAACGAATAGATGGCGAAGGGTTATTTAATTCAGTTAGTACCTGTGATTGCCATTGTTTGCTAACCGAGCGCCCCATGGCAAGTAGAGCTGACTGAATCAGTGCTTCGTCGCCGGAGTTGTAGGCTTGCTCGATCAGCGCTGGTACCTCACTGCGCGAAGAAAAACCGAGCGACTCGAGCGAATACCTTCGCACATCCTTGTCCAGGTCTTGCGCCAGCGCTGTGAGGAGTCCCTGCTCAATTTGGTAGAGTAGCTCTTTGACCAATTGTTCGATTTCGCCCAACCAAACAAATAGACCAAGCGCTTTAGCCGCCGCCGCTCGAACCTCTGGAGCAGGATCTTGAGTAAGGGCTGCCATGAAAGGCGGCACTAGCGCGGGATCCTCGCATTCCCATAAATTATTTATCGCGTCCTTTCGCACCTCTGCGTCTGGATCGGAGATAGCTAGACGGTAGATCGGCTCAAATACGAGGTCGATCCGTTGTTCAGCCTGCCGGCCAAGCTCTTTGATCAGCGCGCGCCGACGTTCATCTGAAAGGTGTTCCCAAATTTCGAAAAGCTGTTCTGTGCGATCTGTATCCAGGTCCGAGAGTTCAGCGAGGCTGGAGAGGGGAAGTTGCTGAGCTTCGTCGCTTAAGATCTCAAGGAGTTGCTCGAACGAGGTGGTCATAGCAGTGCCTAACAAGTTTCATCTGGGCAGTATAATTGGGTTAATGAAATCTTGGAAGTTGATGTAGATCATAAACGCCAAGAGCAGCGTAAAACCAATTGCATGCGCCAATCCTTCGTAGCGGGGTGAAATACGGCGTTTGAATATTAACTCAATGAGCACGAACATCATACGGCCCCCGTCAAGCGCGGGAAAGGGGAGAAGGTTAGCTATCGCCAAGCCGGTACTTATTATGCCGATTAGAGTAATTGTGAGGAATGGTCGCTGTGTTGAGCGGTCGATCGAGACCGCCCAGGCAAGCATATCGTGGATGCCTTTGAGACCAGTGACCCGTGTTTCTTCTGGGGTTGCAACACCCTGAAGCAATCGACCGGGAAGTCGCAAGATGGCGTTCACCTGATAATAGATTGACTCTAAACTCAACTCGGCCGCCTCGAACCAGTTTGTGGTTTTAGTCGGATGTCCAAGGGTGACACCGATTGGACCTTGGTCAGGTGGATGCTGTGTGCGTGGGACCAATTCGACAAACAGCACATTACCATCTCGTTCAAGGCCGATTTGGGTTGACGTGCCCACCCGAGCCGTGACGACGTTCACCATACTTTCAGTGGTTGTAATTTGCTGTTCCCCTACGCTGAGGACAATATCGCCGGGGAGAATATTGGCTTCTTCCGCCGGTGTGCCTCGGACCACCTCCATGATAAGAACTCGATTAAAATCCGGAGCGATGAATTTGTTGGCCAGCAAGAAGGCCATAAAGGCTATCAAGATATTTGCCGCCGGGCCAGCTAAAAGCACAGCTGACCTTACACGCTTGCTCGCGCCGGCTAAACCATCCAGCACTTCTGGGTCATTCTCACCTGCAGGGAGATTGAAGCCCCCGAAAGGAATCCAATTGAGGGTGAACTTAGTCCCTCCGGCTGTAAATAGGGTGGTTATTCTAGGGGGATAGCCGATTCCAAACTCCTCTACCTTTACGCCGCAGATTTTGGCGGCGAAGAAGTGACCAAGTTCGTGGCCGATGATTAATGTCCCAAGGACGACGATGAACAGAATGAAGTCGGACACCTAAAAGCACCTTCTCTCTAGGAAAGTAAATCGTTTACCGGATTATATCACCGTGGTTGGTTCTTAATGGTAGTGCGGAAGTCATCCCGAGGATAAGTCCAAATACAGATTGGGGGGACATCCGCTGCGCTGGAAGGTTATCGATTGATCTAGAGGTGAGGGAAGAATTTAAACGAATTTAACGTGAAGAGTGTTCTCACAGGTGAATCTGTGGGAGAGCTGTTAGATCACCGATGCCGGACCGCCAGGGTGGGCGCGCAGCAGGTCGATAACGCCGGGGAGGTCACCCAGTCTCTCCTCCACTTGGTCTGCATGTTGTTTGCGGCAAAGGCAATGGACATTAGGACCAGCGTCAATTGTGTAGCAGACATCAAGCCCTTCGGCGCGCCAGGTGGTCACGGCGTGGATTACTTCAATAGTTGCCGGCGACCAATAGATCAGGGCTGGGGTGGAGGTGAACATCACCGCATGCATCAGGTTGCTGTCCTGCTCTACGATCGACGCCAAGGTTGGGAAATCGCGGTGGAGGAGAGCATCCCGACAAATGTTCAAGCGGCGTGGAGCGTCAGCGACGCGTGCTGACTGCAGTGGGCTGGTGTCAGCTAGGGTATGGCCTTGGGTGGAACCGACTCCCTTGTGCTCGCGGCTGATGACCGCGATCAGGTCGATGAGATCCCAGTGTTCTGGTGGTGCGAGCGGTTCAGCGTAGGAATCGGCGTCCGTCTCACCCGCATGCCACTCGACATACCCACCGAAGATTGAACGGCAGGCCGATCCAGAGCCAAGTCTAGCTAAACGGGAAAGTTCCTTGGGATTAAGTGATAGGTCAGCTGCGGCAGTTCCGGCGAGCGTTAATGCGGCGAAAGCGGAGGCGGAGGAGGCGATTCCGACACCGGCAGGAAAGTTGTTCTGACTTTCCACATGCGCAGGAGTATGGATCCCTGCTATTCGCCGGATTCGATCGAGATGCTCAGAGACACGTAAAAGAGCTGAATTAGGAGGCGTCAACCCATCAAACGTTAAACGGTCGGAGGGTAAAGTCTCATCGAAAGTGACCGTGGTGCGAGTTTCCAAACCACCGAGGGTCAATGAGATCGAACCGTTCGATGGCCAGCGTAGGTTATGATCCCGATTGCCCCAATACTTGATCAGGGCGATATTCGGACTGGCCACCGCGCGGGCTGTTCTTTTTGTCATTTTGGTCTGTGTTCCATATCCTGGTTGTGCAGTCTAGCACAAACCGTCTCCATCCGGAAAGGGTTAATCAGGTCTTGGGCTAATAGGCGTTAGAAAGAAGGTGGACGTTTCCCAATCGGACATTACGCAGCCCGGCGGCGCGAGCGGCTTCGAGCGCCTCGCCTGCATGGCGAGAGGAGGTGCATGGTAGGTCGTCCATAAAGAAATGCGGGTGGAAGCCCAGGAGTGCGTAGGGGATGTCGGGATTGAGGTCGGCAATGAAATGGGCGATCCTCCCCACCTCCTCGGCGTCGACATAACCGGGCACCAGTAGCGTACTGGCTACTACAAGTGGGGGGCTAGAGCGCTGGTGGGAATATTCGGCTGCAGCGGCGAAGTTGGCCAAAGTCTGGGCGTTCGAGGCGCCGGTCAAGGCGCGATGAAGGTTAGGGTCGAAAGCCTTCAGGTCAAATTTAATACAGCCATTGCTGATGAGCGAGAGTTCCACCGCTACCCGAAGAAACCGCGGATGCATTGTCCCGGCGGTCTCCCAACAGACAGCCACACCGCGCTCGGCAAGAAGATGCCCGACCGCCATTGCGTGCGGCATTTGACTGGCCGGGTCTCCACCGAAGAAGCAGATGCAGTGCGTGCGCTGGTTGACGAAATCAGCTAATTCCTTTGCGCTCAGGGCTTGAACGTTCCCTTGGTTATCGAGCGTCGGATCGGTATTTCTAAAATGCCAATCCTGGCAAAACAAGCAATTCAGGGTGCAACTGGCATAGAAGACCGCCAAGTTGTGCTGACCAGAACGTGAATGACCACCACACACCCAGTCAGCAACGCAGTTCGTCGGGAGCGGGTCTCGGTACCAATGCAGCAGACCACGTGAGGGAGTACCGGCAAGATGCACCAGGCGACGCTCATGTACTATTCTGAGACCACAGTAGCCGCGCTCACCCTCGTTAATTACGCATTGGCGGGAGCACAACCCACAGCTTACACCGCCCTCTACTCGTGGCGGTAACTCAGGCAGGCTAAAAGCTCGCCGGGCTTGACGGTGAACCTGCATCGTACGCGAGAGAGCATTGTCTGGCTGACGGCGCAGGCAGGTAAGACAGACGCCAAGGTTGGCTGAGATCAGGGGTGTAGATGCGCCACATAGAGTGCAGAGGGGTTTACTCATCGGTGACTATTAATCGATTTCACTTCGAGAGCATTTGCTGGGGGTACTACCCAGGCAATCAATCCTCCACCACATCCACCAATGTCCCTCCAGGCATGGAGACAGTTACGTCTCCGGGGTCGTAGGGGACCACGGGAGAGGTCCAGCGGAAGATCCATCGGGCGTCATCCGGACGGACGTTCACGCATCCGTGGGACATGGCCACGCCAAAATTGTTGTGCCAATATGTGGAATGGATGGCGACGCCGTTAGCGACAAAGACCGTGACCCAACCGATTCCCGGTAGATCATACCCGCCGCCGGTGGTGCCGCCGCTCATGTGTAGAGAAACAGCCTTGCGCCAAATTGGGTGCGGACCGAGCGGAGTTGACCACTTGTCGATCGGGTTGCCTTCTGCATCGAACTTTGCCCCTGAAGAGATCCGGCAATAATGAACTTCTCTTTCCCTCTCATAGCAGGAGAGAGATTGGTAGTTCAGGTTGATTATGATCCGTTTCTCTTCTGCCTCCGGGCGGATGGGTTCCATGTAATCTTGTTTAAGGGGGCGAAAGGCCTCTGCTGCTGCCCAAAAGATATCACCATAACTATAGCGTTCGTTCACCCGATACCAGGTATTACCCTGGTCGTCGGTCTTAATCTGGTCTACCCACAAGATCTGGCTGTAATAAAAGCGAGGGGCAGGATTTTCTCGGAGCCATGGAGAGCGTGCAGGCGGGTTATCAAGGATGAGGTCAACCTGGGGTATTGTCACCTCCACCCACATGCCTGCTCCCAAGCTGGATTGGATAAGGGTATCTATTGGTTGGTTTGGTTGGTTTCGTACTGGTTGCAGATGAGGCGCCCAGATAAAACCATCAGAGGTCTCAACCCATCGCAGGTTGGAAGCGTAAAACGAATGTTGTTCCCCGACCACTTCCCGGATCCAGGGGACCACTGCGTCGCTGTAGAGCACGCTGGTGGTTTGGCTGTCGCCATCCGGACGTGCCTTTATATCGACCTTACCTACACATACCCTTCCCAACCGCTCCGAATCGGGGAAATCGGGCAATGAGAGTGGACGTAGCACAAGCCCACCCAGCCCTATAGCAGCTACTTTCAGTGCGCCACGGCGTGAAAGATGCTCGTTCCTATTCATTGGTTAAGCATAATCTGTAAAGGGGGCCAGCGTCAATATCCCTGAATCCTTGCAATTTAATTAATTGATTGATCATTGCAGCTTAACGATAGTACGACGCATGAAAATAATTCCCGTGATCTTAAGGACAGCCTTCGATTTATCTCAGGATCAACTCCGCAACGTCTGTCTATATCGGAGTTGGTAGAAGTAATATCTAGAGTGAGGTATTTTTCCACGTCTTATTCACATTGAACTGTTGCATAAAATCTATTAAGCGCCCAGAGCATCGGGCCGCCCTTCGACTTCAGCCTGAGCTTCGCTCAGGCTTCCGCTCAGGATGCTCTACGAATGTGATCACAGGGCGTCCTTCGACTACAGTCGCCGCTTGCGCGGCTCCTTCCGCTCTGGATGCCCTTCGATGTAGATTATCTTTAGCTTGACGAATGGATCACCACTTTGTGTTTGTACACTGAGAGGAGGCCTTGAGTTTCGTTTAGGTCGAAGGATGCACATTTGCGTCAATCCATTGTAGAACGACTTATAATCTAATCTTTGGCAAAGCACTAGTCCTGTGTGTTGGTTAAGCACAATCTGAAAAGGTAGGCTAGCGTCAACATCCCTGAATCTATGGATTTGAGTAGACTATAGCTAGGCTAAAGGCTAAGATACCTGGCGGGGAAGGAGACCAGGATAGTAAAATACAGTCCAAGTGATAAAAGCGGAATACTCACTAATGCGTAAAAACTACTTCCATGTAATCTCAACCCGAATACTGATCGGCGTTCTGTACCTTGTGCTAGCTGCATGTGAATCACCCGTAGCTGTTAATAAAATCACGCCAACCAGTGGGTTAGAGCCAACTCCGGTCAGCGAATCCACACCGACTTCGATTCCAACTTTAACCCCATCCCCTGAGCGAGTTATCCTACTGGCACCGCCGGAAGCAATCCCGGCGTATGTATCATCGCTCGAAACCCTCATTACTGAACTGGCAGGGGAAGCCGGCCTCACATGGGAGACACGATCGGATTTCTCCTCAAATGACATAGACACATCCTTACGCCTGGTTATAGCCCTGCCGCCGGATCCCAACTTGGAATCTCTGGTAAGCACATCGACTGAAGTTCAGTTTCTAGGGGTAGGAATCCCAGGGTTGGTACCTGCTGCCAATGTCAGCCTCATTGGACCGATGGGCTTTCGATTTGATCAACAAGGATTCCTGGCGGGTTATATTGCAGCTATGATCACTCCAGATTGGCGGGTTGGCGTGATCAGCCTTAATGACACCCAAGCTGGACGTGCGGCGCTCAATGGCTTTATCAACGGTGTTGGCTACTTTTGCGGGACCTGTAGACCGGTTTACCCACCCTACCTTCATTACCCTATGTATATTGGTCTGACGCAGGCAGAAGTAGATGTATCGTGGCAATTAGCTGTAGATGCTTTAGTTCAGGCCTCGGTGCAGACTGTGTACATACCTCCTGAGGTTAGCTCAGAACTCATGCTGGCTGACTTGGTCCAGCACGGGATAAAAATTATTGGCGGGGAGGAGCCTCCACCGGGATTGCAGTCCAGTTGGGTTGCCACCATCCGCCCTGATCCTGCTCAAGCCGTGCGCCTCCTGTGGGAGGACCTGCTTGCAGGTTTAGGAGGCGCGAGCCTGCGCATGCCGCTGGTGATCGAGGAGGTGAATCCTGACCTGCTCAGCCCGGGTCGACTGATATTGGCCGAAAGCGTCATACTGGAACTGCTGGATGGTTACATCGACACTGCCGTGGATCCTATCACCGGGGAAGCCAAATAGGTGGACCTATTATAATTTGACAGCCTCCTCACTTTAGTGCATACTGGCTGACAGTGGGCCGGTGGAACGAAGGCGCCGGCTCGCGGAGCATAGGGGAGCCGGGAGGTGAATGGGGATCAAATATCAGCATCATCGGGGATGGAGAAACAACGAGATCATTCTAATCAGAAGGATACTTTACCTAACGGAGGATAATGATGGAAGACTACCTGACGTTTCGCAAGATGATCACCCCGATTATTATCCAGATACTTTTCTGGATCGGTGCAGTCGGGTCAGTGCTATTGGCGTTGTTTTTAATATTTTCGGGTGCGACAACATCCGATGGGGGAGGCGGGTTGGTATTAACCGGCTTGGTCATGTTGTTCCTGGGACCGATCATTGTGAGGATATACTGTGAATTGCTGATCTTAATCTTCCGCATCAATGAGACCTTGACTGAGATTAAAAATTCCCTGGAGAAAAAGTAAGCGCTTTACCTCCCCAAGTCATATGGCATGATGGACGACCTGATAATGCGGAAATCAAAATGACAACCAGCCCCGCCAGGGGCTGGTTTTTTCTCATCCTGCACCCCTCGACCTTGCTCGGGACCTTCGACAAAGCGAAATATATTTTTCAATGTCATAATTACATTAACCTGTTGCATAAAATCTATTTAGCGCCCAGAGCGGAGGGCCGCCCTTCGACTTCAGCCTGAGCTTCGCTCAGGCTTCCGCTCAGGATGCTCTACGAATGTGATCACAGGGCGTCCTTCGACTGCGCTCACCGCAGCGGTTCGCGGAGCCGAAGGTCCTGAGCCCCTCGACCTAACTCGGGACCTTCGGCTTAGTCGAAGGGCTCTGGATGCCCTTCGACTACACTGTTCACGATCGACGAAGCACTAGGGCTCCGTTCCAACTTCTTCCACCAACCCCCACAATTCGACATGGGGGGTTTTCTGGTCTGGCCCGATGACAAACATACCGATAAGCCCACCATCAGGGGAAGCAGCAAGCCAACGGGCGGTATAGAAATCCATCTGCTGAGTGAGCAGGGTTTCCCCGCTTTCGAGATCGATGAGGTGCAGTCGCTTCTTGGT
>JAUWHR010000019.1 GCA_030605795.1 Anaerolineae bacterium
TCGTTGGAGGTATCAACGATCACCACCCGTTTATCCTCGGCCAGGATACGAGCCGCTTCGCGTAGCATAGTGGTTTTTCCAACACCTGGACGACCCACCAGCAAGAGGCTCTTGCCGCTGGAAATGAGATCCTGGATGATCTCGATCGTTCCATACACCGCCCGGCCGACGCGACAGGTCAACCCGACGATATGGTTGTGGCGGTTGCGGATAGCGGCGATGCGATGCAGCGTGCGTTCGATGCCGGCGCGGTTATCATCGTCAAACTCGCCGATGTGCTTAACCACGTAGTCGATGTTCTCTTGTTGTACTTCCTGTTCGCTTAGCGCGACCTCGGAGTCAATATAGCGCGCGGTTGGCACTCGACCGAGGTCAATGATCACCTCCAGCAGGTCATCGTGGCGGTTGATCTGATATATCTTCTGGGTGATCTCTGATGGCAGGACCCTCAACAAATCGTCTAAGTTGTCGGTAATACGTTTTCCGGTCATGTTCTATGAGTAGCCGGTTCGTGATTTTTAATGGGCACGAAGGGTGCGGTGGGCTCCGGTTGGGAGCCTTCCAGAACGGGAAGCGGTGTTTGAGCAGATTGGCGAATGTGGACAGCAAGGCGCTTGACCATTACGGCTTGGTCGCTAAAGGGCTCGAAACTGAGACGATCTAGCGATTCGCTCAGCCCACCTTGATAAGATCGGACACAGATGTACAGCGGTTTGCTAGGGTGACGAGGGTACTGCGCCAAGAAGCCGGCCAATAAGTAGTCCAATCGCTCTGCGGCGGGATGGAAGTAAGGATGCACCCACACCCCTCGAGGGCCGCGGTCGATATAAAGGTAACCGAGAAATTCCCCCTGATCCCAATGCACCAAGCCGCGACCGTTGTGGATAGGTGGTGGCTCAACTTGCTGCACCAGGGCGGGGACCAAATTGAGGTATAGGTTATGAACTGCAAGCGCATCCGAGCCCATCTCTCGTCGCCACATCGTCCCGACAACGTCCCGATGCTCTTCCGGCTGGTCCTTAAGTGAGGCGGCATCCAGTAGAGTTGGGTTTACTTGTAGTGAGTCGGCCAAACGCCAGATGCGTTGACGGGCGTAGATAGCGAATCCGGCTTGGCGCAGATTCTCGAAGGCTGGGCTGGTCTCCTCAACCTCAGCGATCAGGTGGTGAGCGCCGTCCTCGCCGGCTGACTGACTCAGGGCGTCGAGCAGTTGAATGCAATTAGGTTGGACTAGCGCTGTCACCGGACCGATGAAAGTCAATTGGGCGTGGGGTTGGTCGGCGCGACGACGTACCTGGCCAAAAACTGGCCCTTGTTCTGGATGAGTCGGCCTGTCGATAAGCGTGAATGTTCTCCTACCTGGGGTGAGGGCATCCAGCAAGGCATTTTGTAGTGCATGGCGCCCACGAGTGTAAGCTAGTTGGGAATCCATACACAAGCCAGTGTTGCCCATGCGGTGCAGTAAAGCCAAGTCACGCCAATCGAAGGGATGGATCATGATCCTCTAACCCTTTTACCAGGCTTAGAAAATATCGATGAAATCGTTTGTCATCGGTTAGTTCCGGGTGGAAACTTGTCGCTAAAAGGTGGCCTTGCTGGGCGGCGACGACTCGGCCCGCTCGCTGGCTGTCTTCAGGAAGACGGGCAAGCACTTCAACGTCTTCGCCGACGCGCTCGATAAGTGGGGCTCGGATGAAGAGGGCTCGGAATGGTAGTTCAGGGTCTTCGAGGGCCGGGATGATCAAATCTATCTCAAAGCTGTTCACCTGGCGGCCGAAGGCGTTGCGTTCGATGGTGATGTCCATTAAATTCAGCAGCGGCTGCTGACGTTTGGCGCCGCACGATAGAAAGATCGCCCCGGCGCAGGTGCCCCATATCGGTCGATTGTGGCTGAACTGGCGTAGAGGTTCGATCATGTCGAAAGTGGTTGCCAATTTACCGATGGTTGTAGATTCGCCGCCGGGGATGATCAGGCCGTCAAGCTCATCTAATTGACTTGGTAATCGCACCTCGCCGGTATCAACCTCCATGTGGTGCAGGATGGCGATGTGTTCGGCGAAATCACCCTGAAGTGCCAGCACGCCAATCTTCATTCTGTTGCTGCATCCACCTCGAATCTGTCTACCAACCTCGCTCCGCCAGGTGTTCACCCTCCGGTAATTCGCTGATGCCAATTCCCACCATTGGCTCACCCAACCCCCTGCTGATCTTGGCCAGGATCTCAGGGTCGTTGTAGTGGGTGGTGGCCTCGACGATGGCCACCGCTCGCCGGGGTGGGTCGCCCGACTTGAAGATGCCCGAGCCGACAAATACACCGTCTACACCGAGCTGCATCATCATGGCCGCGTCGGCTGGGGTGGCGATGCCGCCGGCAGCAAAATTGACCACTGGCAGACACCCTAATTCCTTCGTCTCCTTTACCGTGTTGTAGGGGGCTCCGATCTCTTTGGAGTAGGTCATCAACTCATCTTCAGGCATGTTCTCCAGGCGGCGAATCTCGCCCATCACCGCTCGTGCATGGCGCACTGCTTCGACCACGTCGCCGGTGCCGGCTTCGCCCTTAGTGCGGATCATGGCTGCGCCCTCGCCAATGCGACGTAGAGCCTCACCCAGGTTTCGGCATCCGCATACGAAGGGGACCTTGAACTCATGTTTGTTGATGTGGTGGGCTTGGTCAGCGGGAGTGAGCACCTCGGATTCGTCGATGTAATCCACCCCCAAAGCCTCCAAGATCTGAGCCTCGACGAAATGGCCTATGCGGCACTTCGCCATTACCGGGATGGAGACGGTGTCCATGATTTGCAGGATTATTTCCGGGTCGCTCATGCGGGCGACCCCGCCATAGGCGCGGATGTCCGCCGGGACGCGCTCCAAGGCCATAACCGCCACTGCACCAGCGTCCTCGGCGATGCGAGCATGTTCGGGTGTGACCACGTCCATGATCACACCGCCCTTAAGCATTTGGGCTAGCCCTTTCTTGACCGCTAAAGTGCTTACTTCTTTTTCCACAGTAGCCTCCCAGGAAGACCACATTAGATTACTTTATGATTTTACCACGCTCGCGAGCGGGTAGACAATAACTCGGACAAAGGTGGGTGGTGGGGGAGTTCTTGGCGAAGGTGACTGGGGGGAGTGCGGCGGAATTCGGAGCTAGGGTGGTATTTTTCTTGGGGGAAGGAGTGTAATGGATTGACAAGCCGAGATGTATCTAGTACAATTGGTACAATAATACAATTATACAATGAGATAGCTAGGGCATTTGAGTGATGTTTATTGAGCTAGATTTCCGTAACCATGTGCCGATCTACGTCCAGATCGTTGAGCGGATCAAGCATTTGGTGGCGACGGAGGTGCTTGAGCCAGGCGATCAGTTACCCACCGTCAGGCAACTGGCGGCTGATTTGCGGGTGAACTTCAACACGGTGGCCCGGGCTTATCGCATCTTGGACCAGGCGGGCTTGGTCTCGACTCAGCAAGGGCGCGGCACTTACGTGCTGGAATCACTACCGCCCGGGCGGTCTACGCGACTGCGTCAGGCAGCTCTCAAGGCTTTGACCCAACACTTCCTGACCGAGGCTGCCCGGCTGGGGTTCGAGCCGGATGATGTCGATCATGATGTTGAGAAATTAATCAAGCGCTGGAGGCAGGAGGGAACGCCCTAATGCTTGACGCCCTTGCCCTGCACGATATGGATGTTTCACGTGAAACAACACCTGCACCGAACGGTTGCTTGAATTCTAGGAGTTATTCATGGAAAACCAAGACCTGATGGAAGTGCTTCTACTCATGGCACCCCTGCTGCTGATCTGGCTTGTTTTGCTGGTTGCTGGTCTCATCGATCTTATTCCCCGCCAATATACCCGAGGGCCGAAATGGCTGTGGGTCCTGGTAGTGATCTTGTTCAGCATCATCGGTCCGGCAGTGTACTTTCTATTTGGAAGGGAGGAGGCATGAGCACGATCGTCATCGAGGGACTGTGCAAAATCTACGGACCGATAAAGGCCCTCGATGGTCTGGATCTGCATGTCGAACAAGGGGTGGTTTTTGGCTTCCTGGGGCCAAACGGGGCAGGAAAAACAACCACCCTACGTATTCTTGCCGGCCTAGCGCGTCCTACCACCGGTCAAGCCTGGATTGAAGGGCTGCCTGTCGGCCCTGAGAGCCATGCCCGTCGGCTGGTCGGCTATCTCCCCGAAGAACCTAGCTTTTATCCTTGGATGCGGGCACGTGAATTCCTGGCCGATCTAGTCGGTGGGCTTTGTGGTATGTCGCGACGTGAGGCAATGGCACGCGCCGATGAAATGATAGTATTGGTAGGTCTCGAGAAGGACGCTGATCGGCGGATCGGTGGGTTCAGCCGCGGCATGCGTCAGCGGTTAGGCTTGGCCCAGGCGCTTATGAATCGGCCACCGGTGCTGTTGCTTGACGAGCCAGTTAGCGGGCTCGATCCTGTCGGCAGGCGCAACATTCTAAACTTAATCGATGAACTGAGGGGTGAGGCGACGGTATTCATGAGCACCCATATCCTGAGCGACGTTGAACGGATCTGTGATGCGGTCGGGATCCTCAACCACGGCCGCCTGATTGCGCTTGATAAAAAGGAGAACCTGCTTCGACGTTATGCCGTGCCGGTGGTCGAAGTGAACTTCGATGCTGCGCCGGAAATGGTCGCCCATTGGGCCGAATCGCTCCGCGAGTTGCCTTATGTGGTGAATGTACAACTGGATGAAAGTGCGGTCCGGGTAACGCTTGATGGCTCGATCCAATCCAGCGTCGATATGCAACGCCTGGTGCTAGGAGCTGATCTACTTGTTCTAAGTTATCAGCATGAGCGTCCCCAGCTTGAGGACGTCTTTCTGCAGTTGGTGGAGTGACTAATGCAGACGTTACTTCGAAAGGAACTGCGCGAACAATGGCGTACTTACCGGTTCTTAGTTGTAGTGGCGATGTTGATCGTGTCCGGCCTGATCGGACCGCTTTCGGTTAAGTACCTACCGCTGATTCTGGCCCAGATGCCCGGGGTACCGGAAGGTTTGATGGAAGTAATGCCCGAACCAGATGTCGCTATGGCAGTCGATGAGTATGTCCAGAATCTTTCTCAGTTGGGGGTCATTTTAGCAATCCTGATTCCCATGGCGGCGGTGGTGGGTGAAAAAACCAGCGGTACTGCGGCGTTGATCCTCAGCAAGCCGGTCTCGAGAGCGGTTTTTCTGGGAGCAAAGCTTATCGCCCATGGGCTGATCTTCTTTGCCGGCATTCTGCTCGCCGGTTTGGGCGGTTACTATTATCTTGGCATCCTGTTCGAATGGTTGACGCCGGTGGGATTTTTGGCTCTCAACGGGTTGCTCGCGATCTATCTTATGATGTTCCTGGCGATTACTTTGTTCGCCAGCACGATCAGCCGCTCGCAATTCGCTGCCGCCGGCATCTCCTTTGGACTGTTGATCTTCCTCAGCCTGCTTGGTGCAGTCCCGTCGCTCTCGCCGTACCTTCCCACCGCCTTGATGGCATGGGGTCGCGCACTGGTGCTCAGATTGGATGTCGAACCGGCCTGGGGAGCTCTTGGGGTCACTTTCGCCATTATCGTAAGCGCTTTTCTCGGTGGCTTATTGGTTTTCCGTCACCAGGAGATCTAACTCCTGGGTTGGGGATCGAAGATGTATGACGTCGCTTATGTATGAGTATTCAAGGGTGGGATGGGATGGATGTCTTAGTTCGTTTGATTAACGCTTTACTGATGATCGCCATACCGCTGGTGTTAGGGACAATACTAGCTCGACGGCTTCGGGTAGGTTGGCGCCTGTTTATGGTCGGTGCGGTGACCTTCGTCGGCTCCCAGGTCTTCCACTTGCCATTCAATAGCTGGGTCTTGTCGCTGGGGATCGAGTGGCTAGGGCTGACAGAGGCACAGGCTGGTGTTCCCCTGGCGGTGGTGGCGCTTTTATACGGCTTGTCATCCGGGGTGTTTGAGGAGGTGGCTCGCTATCTGGTCTATCGCCTGCAGTTGAAGGATGTCAGGTCTTGGGGACAGGCACTGATGTTTGGTGCCGGGCACGGCGGGGTCGAGGCCATACTATTGGGCGGACTGGCTACCTACGCCCTGTTTCAGGCGGTTGCTTATCGTGGCGTAGACTTGAGTGGGATGGTGCCGCCTGAGCAATTGGAGTTGGCGCGGGCACAACTGGAGGTTTACTGGACAGCGCCATGGTATTTCACAATGCTAGGGGCGGTTGAACGAGCATTTGCACTATGTTTTCACCTGAGCGCATCTCTACTTGTATTGCAGGCCATCACCCGAAAAAAACCAGCTTGGCTGGCGTTGGCTATCGGTTGGCATGCGCTGGTCAACGCAGTGGCGCTATTCGCCATTGGGACATGGGGAGCTTATGTTGCTGAGGGGCTGATCGGGTTGGCGGCGCTGTTTAGTCTGTGGATCGTCTTCACTCTGCGGAAGCAGGAGGGTGAAGACCAGCCTATAATACCGCAGTCGCTCCCTGATATGGAGGTCCAGATCTTAAGACTGGACCCAGCGATTGAGGAGGTGCCTGAGGAGAGGTTGGAAGACAGTCGCTATACGTAGCTGGCTCTGATCCCTGGGCGTTCTATGTGAATTGCATTTAAGAGTTTGGGTAAGTCGGTATAATTCGAGGATACCACGATGATCCAGACGGAGAATCTGACCAAACGATTTGGCGATATCCTGGCTGTTGATCGTTTGACCTTATCGGTGGAGGCGGGAGAGGTATTCGGTTTCCTGGGGCCCAACGGAGCTGGAAAGACGACCACCATTAGATTACTGACCGCCCTCATTAGTCCAACCTCTGGCCATGCAACAGTGGCGGGGTGTGAGGTCGGACTGGAGGATGGGAAGATCCGGCGCCAGGTGGGGATCCTGACTGAATCCCCCGGGCTCTACGATCGGCTGAGCGCAGAGCGCAACTTGGCCTTCTTCGCCCGGCTGTATGAGGTCGAGGATGTTGACGGACAAGTGGAACGCTACCTACGAATGCTTGGTCTATGGGACCGGCGTCATGAGGAAGCTGGGATCTTCTCCAGGGGGATGCGACAGAAACTGGCCATTGCTAGGGCGTTGCTCCACGAACCACAAGTGCTCTTCCTCGACGAGCCTACTAGCAGCCTCGACCCGGAAGCTGCCCGTCTGGTGCGGGAGTTCATCGTCGGCTTGAAACGCGAGGGGCGCACTATCTTTATCTGCACTCATAATCTAGACGAAGCCGACCGGCTATGCGATCGGATCGCGGTCGTCAACACTCGTTTGCTGGCGCTCGATACGCCGTCCGCCCTGCGGCGCCAACTGTACGAGCGGACGGTGGTCTTTCATTTGCGTGAGGCTGAGCCACGCTTTATACGGAGGCTGCAGACATTATCTTTCGTTCGTTCTGTACGGGAGATGGACAACAAGCTTGTGGTAGCCCTCGACGACCCGGAGAAGCACAACCCAGTGATCATTCGATCCTTGGTCGAGGCGGGAGCAGATATTCAATTCGTCGGTGAGTTACGCCGGACGCTGGAGGACGTTTATTTGAGATTAGTTGGAAGCGAGGATGGTAAAAGTAATCAGCGATAAGTGATCAGGGATCGGGGACCAGGGAAAAGGCTGGACGACCGGTTGGGCAACTGATCCCTAATCCCTAATCCCTTGTTATCTGTTCTATAAAAGGCGTGCTATGAACAAGACCTGGATAATTGTGCGTAAGGATTGGGCGGAGGTTTTCAAGAATCGCTTTGTGCTTTTCACCGTGGCTTTTCTGCCGTTGATCCTCACCGCCCTGCCGCTGATCATCCTCTATGCGACCCGTTCCACCAGTGATCTCGAGGGGTTCTCCTCAGCTGACATGCCGGCTGGGTTCGCTGCGCTCTGCAATGAGATGAGCGGGGGCGAGTGCGTGCAATACTTTATAGTCAGCCAGTTTATGTTGCTCTTCATGCTGATACCGATGGCGATCCCGGTCACGATCGCCTCTTACAGCATCGTTGGTGAGAAGACCACCCGCACGCTGGAGCCGGTGCTCGCCACGCCAGTGACTACGTTTGAACTATTGGCGGGCAAGGCGCTGGCAGCAGCCATACCGGCGGTGGTGGTCACCTGGTTGGGTTTTGCAGTTTTCGCCGTTGGAACGCGTGTGCTGTCGCTCAGTCCTAACGTGACTGCCCGCTTGCTCGACCCCCTGTGGCTGATGGCGATATTCATCGTCGGGCCGTTGCTGGCGGTGGCCGCGGTCAGCGTGACGGTGATGGTCTCCTCGCGGGCCAATGACCCGCGAGTCGCCGAGCAACTCTCGATGTTAGTAATCATGCCGCTGTTAGCTGCTTTTTTTGGTCAAATCACCGGCTTGTTCTTTATCAACCAGACGCTGATTCTATGGATGGCAGTAGGTCTTGTGGTAGTTGACAGTGGGTTGCTGGCTCTTGCAACGCATATCTTTCAACGTGAGACTATCCTTACCCGTTGGAAGTAGGTCGAGATTCGGATGAAAAAATGTAAATTGGCTCTACTCATCCTCATGCTGGTGCTAACTGCCCTCCCAGCGGGGGCGCAGGAGTCTGAAGCCTCGCTACAACTGAGCATCCATCGAGACTTTGGCTTCGGCATGGGCAGTCGCATTCAGGGAAGATTCACCCTGCAGGTCACCGGGCCCGAAGACCTGGTGCGGGTGGAGTTTCTAATCGATGAGCAGGTGGTTGGCGTAGACAGCGAGCCTCCCTTCCGCTTCTCCTTCAGCACGAGCAATTACCAGCTCGGCGATCACAATATATCAGCGATAGGTTTTACGACCACTGGGGAGGAACTCAGCTCAGCAGTGCGTACCCTTATGTTTGTCAGCGCGGAGGAGGGTTGGCGGGCAGCCATGGGTATCGCGGTGCCTATGGTGGTGGGGGTGATCGTGCTCATACTGGCGGCATCCTTGGGCACGATGCTGATAGGCCGTTCCAGGGGCGCGCCACGGGTGGGTGAGTATGGCATGGCGGGTGGCGCAGTTTGTCCGCGATGTGAGTTGCCCTACCGGCGTCATTTTATATCGCCTAATATGCTGGTTGGTAAACTCGAGCGCTGCCCCCATTGTGGCAAATGGGCGGTAGTGCGTCGGGCTAAGGCGGTGGAGTTGGCAGCGGCGGAGGCGCGGTGGGTTGCGGATGCTAACCGCGGTACACTTGAGCTCGAGAGTGAAGAGGATCACCTGCAGCGCCTGATTGAGGAATCACGCTACGAGCGATGACCTCTGGCTTCCCTGCACTGGATGTCCAGAGAGGGATACAAAAACCACTCCTAAAGCAGATTTCGATTATTAGGAATAAACATCTTAGCATGATGTGTCCAATTGCTTCAGCCCATTGGTTGATATAACTGCCATGGAAAAAGTCCAAACGCGAGGAAGGGAACGGTATATGTGGGGTGTGGGCTTTGCCCACACCCCACATATACCCCCTTTTCCTGCTAGCGGCTGCTTTTTCCAGTAGATTCTTGATATGCCCTAAAAACCTTAGCATGCTGGACCAATTCTGGGTACAATCGTGGTAGTAGACGACGTGCCGTTGGCCACTGGCCCTGGCTTACCCATAGTGAGTTGCCGTGAGCGAAACCCATCCCCCGATCTGCGACTATGAGCATTCTGACTATCAAAAGCGTTTCTGGGAGCGTGGCGGTCGTGAGTATGAGGACCGTGTCGAGGCGGTGGCTTTACAACGACTTCTGCCTACCGATGGTGAGCGGTTACTTGAGGTGGGTGCGGGTGCCGGCCGTAACACACTGCGTTATGTGGGTTTTCGCCAAGTCGTGCTGCTCGACTACTCTCGCACTCAATTGGGTCAGGCGCAGGCGCGGTTGGGGAGTGGTGAGCGCTACCTATACGTGATAGGCGACGTTTATCAGTTGCCTTTTGCTCCGGGTATTTTCGACGCCTCGACTATGATACGTACCTTGCATCATATGGCTGATCCCTTGGCCGCGCTCCAGCAAGTGCGGTCTACGCTGTCGTCGGGGGCAGTATTTGTGATCGAATATGCCAACAAACAGAATCTCAAAGCCATAGCCCGTTGGATCTTTAGAAGGCAAGAATGGAATCCCTTTGGACAAGAGCCGATTGAATATGTCCCTTTAAACTTTAACTTCCACCCAGCTGCAGTACGTGGCTGGTTGGAGGCGACCGGTTTCGACATCATCCGGCAACTCACCGTGTCTCACTTCCGACTGAACTTACTTAAACGGTTGACCCCGTTGAAGTTGCTGGTGGCGCTGGATTCGTTGGCACAATGGTCTGGGAATTGGTGGCAACTAACGCCAAGTGTGTTTGTGCGAGCAGAGGCGGTTGGCGATGGTGAGCATGCACCGGAGGGCGCTTTTTGGCGCTGCCCGGCCTGTGGATCGTTCGAACTGAAAACAGTCGACATCGGTTTACGCTGTGCGGGGTGCCAGCGCGTGTGGCAGTTGAAGGATGGCATTTACGATTTCAAGGAGCCTTTGGAAGGGAATTAGCATGTGTCCCTAACCCTTATTGCCTACCTTTTCCGCTAGCCAGTACTCTCCTCTTTCGCGCTCGAGTAATCCAAAACCAACTAACTCGCGCCTCAGCGTAGCTGTATCCTGGTGGTATTCAGCCAGGATCTGATTGACTTGCATCTCGGGATAACGAATGCCAGGTTTAAAGTCTTTGACAATGTGGCGTAAAACAATCATCAGCTTCTTGCGCCGGGCGGGGATGGTCTTTAGTCGGCCATCTGGGGTCGAAAAATCAGCCAACACTTTACGGTCGTAAGCCTCAAGATCGACGTCAGCGACGATTGCAGGTAGCGTCTTTTTAGAGAGTAGCCGGCGGGCCATCTTCTCCAACATCACCGTCTCTAACTGGTAGAGGTTGTAATAGCCTTCGGCGCGGGCGCTGACCAGCCCTACCTTGGATAGACGCGAGAGATGGTGGGAGATAGTCGATGGGCGGAGCTTCAGCACGGCTGCTAGTTGTTCAACAGTGAAAGATTCCTGAGCTAGCAACCCGATGATTTTCAGCCGGTTAGCGTCGGCCAGAGCTTTGAAAAAATCTAGTAATCCGGAGTTATCCATAGCACCCTCTGTCTAATTAATTAGATATTTGCCTAATTAATTCTATCAGGATGATATGAAATGTCAAGGTTTATAGCGCCATCAAGTTCGTTGGCCTTGGTAGAGCACAACCCCTACAGTGATCACCGATAGTTGGGTTATAATTGCACAAGTCTGTCCAAGCTATTTCTGATGAACCAGTTCACAGGTAAAATAAGTTGATGGTTGGTGGAAAATCTTCGGCCATTAAAAATCCACAGGTTGGGAGAGGGATTGTTACCGGTCGCGACGGAAGAATGAATCCTGCGTATATTATTCTAGGAGGTCATCATGGATTCAAGACAAAGGTCTAATTTAGCCGGAGGACTGATTTTGATCCTGATTGGGGGTGCGTTTCTGGCTGCCCAATTAGTTCCTGATCTGTTTTCCTGGCTTGATCCGGCGGTAAATTGGCCACTGATTGTGATTGGCGTCGGCGTGTTCTTGTTGTTGATCGGCCTGTTGACCGGCGTTCCAGCAATGGCTGTGCCGGCTTGTATTGTGGGCGGAATTGGTGGTCTGCTGTACTGGCAAAACGCCACAGATTACTGGGAAAGCTGGTCCTATGTATGGACGCTGATCCCTGGATTTGTCGGTGTGGGAATCATTCTATCGGGCTTGCTTAGCGGACAACCGCGCCAAGCCTTTCGTGAGGGTGGAAGGACAGTACTGCTAAGCCTAGTCCTGTTCACAATTTTCGGCTTTTTATTGGGTCGGGATGCTTTCCAGGGTCTTCTGTGGCCCATCCTGATAATTGCAGTGGGCGTGGTGGTCCTTATTCGAGCCTTATTTCGATTCCGCTAACGGTTAAACAGGTTGCATTTGTAGGTGGTTGTTGGTCAGTTGTTAAATGCTAGTGTCTAATTTAGCGCTTGAAGAGCACTTAATTGACATAGATTCCGGACAACTCCTGGATACAATCGCTCCCAGGGACGAATCAGGCAAAAGTAGATGAATGAGGTGGTAAGAAGTTGGCATGCTTTGAGAGGAGGATGCAATGAGAGGAGTAAAGGCACGCGTCGTATTGAGTCTGCTGATGATCGCGGCTGGGGTTCTTTTCCTGCTTCAGAACCTCGGGTTTCTTGAAGGGGCAAGCGCAATTCTTTGGGCCCTCGCCTTCGCCGTTGCCGGGGGGGCTTTCCTATATGTTTACTTAAGCGATCGTGTCCATTGGTGGGCTCTCATTCCAGGGTTCACCCTGCTCGGCATTGGGGGCTTGATTGCGGTTGACAACTTCGTTCCGCAGTACGCCGACATTCTTGGGGCTCCGCTCCTTATGGGCTGCATCAGTCTCAGTTTTTGGATCATTTACCTCACTAATCGTGAGAGTTGGTGGGCGATCATCCCTGGTGGTGTGTTGCTTACCATCGCCGTCTTCATTGGGCTTGAATCCCTCATCGAAGGCGTGGAGTTGGTTGGGGTTTTTTTCCTGGGGCTGGGACTGACTTTCGCTTTATTAGCTTTGTTACCCACGCCAGAGGGGCGTATGCGGTGGGCGCTCATACCGGCCGCCGTGCTTTTCATCATGGGGATCTTATTCACGGCTGCTGCCTTCTCGATCCTCAAGTTCATCGGTCCTGTAGGCGTGATCTTGGTCGGGCTGTATCTGATCTTTCGCACATTCCGCCCTGGGGGGCAAACCTAAAAGACATATCCTGAAAGGGATGGTCGACGAGTAGGTAGGACTGTCGGGTGTGCGATTTGGTATATCGTTAGTATGTCATTATATGACCGGGAGGAACCAGATGGAGACTAAAAGACTAATACGCAGTCGATCCGATTCAATGGTTGGCGGCGTTTGCGGTGGTCTTGGCGCATACCTCGGTATCGATTCCACCCTTGTCCGCCTGTTTTTCGTACTACTGGCTTTTGCCGAAGGCATCGGCTTCATTCTTTACTTTATCCTGTGGGTAGTCGTCCCTCGCGAAGGACGTGTTGAGGGAACTACGCTGGAGGAGAACGTTCGAGCCGGCGCCGAGGAGATAGCAGAACGGGCGCGGGAGATGGGTGAAGAGCTGCAGAAAGGTGTAAAAATCTCTGGCCGTCAATCCGGGTTGTTCATAGGAGCGGCGTTGATCCTCATAGGGATTTTCTACCTTTTGGATAATTTAAATATCTTCTGGCTCTCGTGGTTTAGATGGGGCGTGATATGGCCAGTGGTTGTGATTGTTGCAGGCGTATTACTGCTGGTTCATCGCATACGAGGAGAATGAAATGAGTGAGAGAACCCGAACGGGTGGACTGGTCGGCCCTGTCCTATTGATTGGACTCGGCGCAATCTTCCTATTGAACAACCTAGGTATCCTAACTTGGAGCGTGTGGGACCTGGTCTTCCGCCTGTGGCCACTGATATTGATCGCCATAGGTTTGGATCTCCTCGTAGGAGGCCGTTCAGTCTGGGGGTCTTTGCTCGCTCTGGTGCTGATCTTGGCTGTTTTTATTGGTGGGGTTTTTCTGATGGGGATTCAGTTCGAGGCGGCTATCCCGGCTGGTGAAATTCGCCAACCCTTGGGTGGTTTGACCGAGGCGGAGGTAGCTATCGGCCCGGCCGTCGGGCTGTTCCGGGTAGTAGCGCTCGAGGAAGGGTCGGGTGACCTGGTCCAAGGAGAAGTCAGGCTTGGTAGAGGAGAGAGCCTGAGGAGTGATTTCGACCGTGAACGTGACCCAGCGCGTTTCACGCTGAAAAGTTCTGGTTTTGCGTGGTTTCCTACGAGCGGTATGTGGGGAACAAAAACGGCCACCTGGGACCTGAGCCTCAATCCGGATGTGCCTCTGAGCTTGGACCTCAGCCTTGGCGTCGGGATGTTAGAGATTAATCTGGGGGAACTGATATTGACCGACCTTGACGTGAGTCTGGGAATCGGAAAGAGTACCATCACCCTGCCTGGGGAAGGTAGTTTCAAGGCTAAGATTGATGGCGCCATCGGTCAAACGATTGTGGTCATCCCGAGAGGTATGGCGGCTCGGATTCTCGTAAGCACCGGGCTGGGGACCAGTCAAATGCCGGCGGGTTACTCACGTCAAGGCGACTACTATATTTCTCCTGGGTACGGGACTGCCGAAAACCGTGTCGACCTGGAAATTGGTCAGGCAATAGGTCTGATACAAGTGATTAGCTTAGAGCGTTAGAGAGTATAATTACACAACTTATATAAAATGGCCTCCGGGGTGGTCCCAACCTCGGAGGTCTGTGCTCAATACTAGTGAGAGGTAGAAGCCGTGAACGCTACCCTACAAGAACTCATCGCAACAGAAGAATCGATACTTACTGATGGCGGGATGGGCACGATGCTACTCTCGCTCGGCTTACCACGAGGTGTGGAGCCTGAACTGTGGAATGTTGAGCGGCCAGAGGAAATCCGCAGGATCCACCGAGATTATATAGAGGCCGGCGCCCAGATTATCCTTACCAACTCCTTCGGTGGTAATCGTCAGCGTTTGTCCTTCCATGGGTTGGAAGACCGTGCTGTTGAGTTGAATATTGCCGCGGCAGACCTTGCACACACCGAGGCCGAGGCTGCCGAAACCCCGGTGGTTGTTGCTGGTTCGATGGGACCAATTGGGGCAGTTATGGCTCCGTTGGGTGATCTTCCCTTTGAGGAAGCCAAGTTCGCTTTTATCGAGCAGGCTGGCGCGTTGGTCGATGGAGGCGTGGATGTATTGTGGATTGAGACGATGTCTGATCTGGAGGAAGTACGTGCGGCCATCGAGGGTTGTCGACAGGTTGAGCCGGATTTTCCAATTGTGGTAACAATGACCTTCGACACCCATGGGTACACCGTGATGGGCGTCTCGCCACAGGCTGCGGCGAAAGCCTTGAGTGGTTTCGACCTGATGGCGCTAGGAGGCAACTGCGGCAACGGGCCGGATGAAATAGAGGCCGCGATCGAGAAGATGCACTCCGTGGTTCCGGGTGTAGTATTGGTGGCCAAGTCCAACGCCGGCGCCCCTCGCATCGAGGGAGACCGTCAAGTTTACGATGCCACACCAGAGATCATGGCTGAACATGCCCTCCGGGTGCAGCGCCTGGGCGCGCGCATTGTTGGCGCCTGTTGTGGTAGCACGCCTGAACACATCCGCGCCATGGGTCGTGCGCTACAAAGAGACCGGGCTGATTCGTAAGATGTAGGTTTCGATTAAAGCAGACATCCGAGGTTTTATAAGACCTCGGATGTCTGTGTCTCGGGTTACGACCACTGGTAACGCACGCTGTAGCGCACTGTGGTCTCGCCGTTGGCCGGAACCTCCACCCTGAACTCGATGGTGGAGGAATAAAGTTTGGTGTAGTCGGCGTTGGCGCTCAGGATTTTCCATTCGCTACAACGGAAAAGATGCTCCACCACCCGCACCTCAACCGGCTCATCTTTATGGTTGCGCAACCTGATCTCGAAGTCCTGCTCAAGGCGCTTTTCGGAAGGGCATTGGTGATCAAGCCTTCAGGGAGTTAGGGAAAGGAAAACTCCTGTACGTTGTCAAGCTTGATGACCGTAACTTGGCTGTCTGATCCTTGCAGGATGATGTCATTACGGCTGCTCAGCAGGGTCCCGTAGTAGACGTACCATCATCGGTGACGACGACGGTCTCCTGGTAGAGGTATTTCTCCAGCAGTGCGGAGGCGCCCACTAAGTCGAATTCGTAGTTTTGCTCGAGGACGATAGAGATCTCGGGGTCGGTGAGCTACTTAAATAACACGCTGGTAGGGTTGATCATTGCTGCCACGTCGCGGAAGGCAATCTCATTGTAGCCTTACTCCAGGCTGAACCGTCGATGGTCGTGCCCCAGGGCAGCGCCCTGATTGTAGACCGTGAGCGCAAGATTGCTCTCGGCTGCCTCAGCGGTTGGGATTTGGGTTGTGACGGTGGGCGTCGGTCCGGGGGCGAACCAATTGCAGGCCATGGGCAAAATGGCCAACGCCAAGACGGAGGTAAACGGGCGTGCGGTAGGTGGAGCGTTCATGGTTGATCCTCCTAGTAAGATATCTGGTTTATTACCAAGATGATGCACTGAGCATGACGGTTCCTGACCTCTTCTCATCCTGCTGAGCCTTGGAGATGTAGGCGAAGATCGAGGAAACGGGAGAGGGTCTTGCCTCGCCTTCCCGATAGCCCACCGATGTGGGGATCGAAGGGGGTTGATATAATTGATATCATATGGGTTGGAGGTACTGAGGATGTTGAAGGACGTGTTGCATCGACGAGAAGAGGAAGGGCGCTTGCACCAGGAAGGTCGAATGCCGCCGGGGCAATCGCTGACGTTGAAGTTTCCCGTATTGCATTATGGACCGGTACCGTCGATCGACTTATCGAGCTGGGATTTCCGTGTCTGGGGTGAGGTGGAGGAGGAGGTGCGCTGGACCCATGAGACCTTTCAGGAGTTGCCGCGGACCGAGGTCAAGATGGATATCCACTGCGTCACTCGCTGGAGCAAGGTTGACACCACATGGGAAGGGGTGTCGTTAGGAACGTTGATCGACGGGGGGGTGATCAAGATCAAGCCGACGGCGGCTTTTGTGATGCAGCATTGCGAATATGGCTTTACTGTCAACCTGCCGATCGAAGTGGCTCTGGCAGACAATTTCCTACTGGCGACTCATTTTAATGGCCAACCCCTTACGCCCGAACACGGCTACCCGTTGCGTGGCGTGGTAGGGGCAATCCCCGGGCGAAAAGATCTTAGGGATGTGTACCTTTGGAAGGGCGGGAAGTGGTTACGGGGGCTGGAATTCATGGCTGAAGATCGGCTAGGTTTTTGGGAACAAACTGGATACCACAACGAAGCCGACATTTGGCGCGAACTGCGCCTGTCCAGCGGGTGATGAGGAAGCGCGCGACTGGTCGAAGAAGGCGCCGTTTCCCTTCAGACCACATGGGCGTATAATCGAAATGGGGGTCTATGACCAAAAGCGACGAGCTAACCCGTGCGCGCCAGCGCATGGTTGACGAGCAAATGCGTGGTAGGGGCATCGCTGATCTACATGTCCTCGATGCTATGCGCGCCGTTCCCCGCCACCTGTTCGTGCCCCCCGAACAAGGAAACCTTGCATATGCTGATGCCCCCCTCCCCATTGGTCATAGACAAACAATCTCCCAACCTTATATTGTCGCCCTCATGACCGAGCTCCTTGAGCTACAGGGGGATGAAACTGTGCTTGAGATCGGTACCGGTTCAGGATATCAAGCGGCCGTCCTGTCCCACCTTGCCAAGCGAGTGTACACCCTGGAACGGATACCAGAATTAGCCAACCAAGCACGCGATGTTCTGTCCGCAATGGGATATGATAATGTCGAGGTGCTGGTAGGTGATGGTTCGCAGGGGTTGCCGGAGCATGCCCCATATGGGGCGATCATTGTCACAGCTGCCGCGCCTAAGGTGCCAACCCCCCTAAAAAAGCAACTGGCTGATGGTGGTCGACTGGTTCTACCAGTGGGGCAGCAGATGGGGCAGGTCCTCGAACGTTGGAGACGCCAAGGCGATGATTTTAAGCGCGAGAGCGTGGCGCCGGTGGCCTTCGTCCCGCTGGTTGGCGAACACGGTTGGTCGGCTGACGAGCGTCCTATATCATGGTGGGCGTGAACCCTATTTGTGGGGGAAGTGGCGGGGACGCGCTTGAATAGCTTCTAACGCAGCAATTCCTCAAAAAGTTTGTGTGAAATATACCGGTCATGCGCGGCTGAGCACAAGATGGGTTGGGTTATGGTTGTTGTTGGCGGTTAGCGGCCCAAGTGCATAGGCATGATGACGTGCAGGAAGTCCTCGTTTCCGACGGGACGTATTAGCCCCGGGGAGGATGTTCCGGTGGTTTCCAGGGCGACGTTGGGCGCATTGAGCACGCTCAGCACATCGACCAGGAAGCGAACGTTGAATGCGATCTCGATCGGCTCGCCCTCGATCGTGCCGTCCACCAACGTCTCGTTGGAGCCGGTCTCGGCAGCGGTAGCGGAGACCTCAACGGTGCCCGGCTTAAGTTCATCTCCCGGCGTGATACGCAGGCGGGCGGAGTGAGCAGCTTCGCGGGCAAAGATATCGGCCGCCTTGCAGGCTTTGAGAAAAGCATCAGTAGGTAGCACACTACGAGTTGTGTAGCTCGTGGGGATGATACCTTTATAGTCAGGGAAGGTCCCCTCGATAAGTTGCGAGACCACCTCGATGTTCTTGGCGCGGAAGATCACTTGCCCTCGGTTGGGCGGCAGGATCATGGAGACGGTTTCATCACCGTCGCTGATCACCCGACTCAATTCGGCCAGTGCACGGGCAGGGATGATGGCCCGGATGGGGTCGGCAGCTGGTGAGGGAAGGTGGGCTGAATGTACCGAAAGGCGGAAACCATCGGCGGCGGCCAGGGTCATCTCACCACCATCGATTTTGACAAGTACGCCGGTGAGCACCGGGCGGGCGTCGTCGGTTGAGGCGGCGATGGTGACCTGGCTGATCATCTCGCGCAGGTCGGCGATGTTGAGTGTCAACCCGTCGTCCAGGTCGGCTGGTGGAAGCGGGGGGAATTCTTGGGCGTCGATACACTTTATGTCGTTGTTGAATGCCCCACAGTGCACGTTGAGTGTTTGGGTGCGCACGGTAAGTTCCATGTCGACCCTGTCGTTGGGCAAAGTGTTGACCAGATCGACAAAGGTGCGCGCGGGGACGGTTGTGGAACCTTCCTCTTCAATCTTGGTCCCAATCCAGCAGGTGATGCCAATTTCGAGGTTGGTGGCTGAAAGGCGCAGACGGCCGTCTTCGGTAGCCAGTAGCACATTACCCAGAACCGGCAACGTGCTCCGCGGGGCGACTGCCCGGGCAACGATGCCCAGACCACGAGCTAAATTCTCTTGCAGGCAGGATACCTTCATGAGATACAAATCCTTGGAAAGATGATGTTGTGTTGAAGAAGTATACAACGAACGTGATTGGGGGACAATGTCCAGCAGGTAACCTGGGGCACAGGAAGAGATTGAGAGCGTGGCGTCTAGTGCGTTACCCGCTCGATCGTAGCCTCCGGCAGGCTAGCGATCGCCCACCGATCGCGTTCGCTCGCCCTTATGGCTTAAGGTTCACACCCACGGGGTGACTTACTCGACCTTTTTCTGAGGTGAGCTTGGTGCGAAGCTGATGAGCCCGTCTAACTTGGGTGAGGCGCGCCTCAAAAGAGTTATTTACTCCACTGAAAAAAGGTCAACCGCGAGAAGATGACCGGTATATATGGGGGTGCGGGCGCAGCCCCCACCCCCAAAAATACCCCACCCCCCACCGCGCGGGTAGTTTTTTTGAGTGCACGCCATAATGGTTT
>JAUWHR010000078.1 GCA_030605795.1 Anaerolineae bacterium
TGAAACCGCTGAGTACTTCCAGAACCACCCGCGCCTTGAACTCGGGGCTGTATTTGCGCCTCCGCTTGGCCATGCTTGCACTCCTCTCATGAACATGATAGCTTCCCTTGGCTATCTGTCCAAGTTTTGGGGTGCACTACAAGCTTCCCCCCGCAGCCCCCTTTGGGGGTTTGGGGGGAAAATCAGAGCTCCACACCTCAACTTCCACATGCCCGAGAGAAAATATCTAACATTGGGAGAAATGGATTTGGTCGAGAAAAGGAAAGGCAGCAAAATGCTTATTTAAGCGGCTTACGGGCCGTAACCTTTGCGCTGAAAATAGCCTTGTAGAGCGATTCGTCATCGCTGCCCACTACATCACCCAGGTCAAGCTGCTCGACTGCTTCGTCAACCTTTGATTTATCCATGTACACTGGCGTGAGTTCCACATCAACAAAGCCGGCGGCTTCGATGCCCTCGATGTAATCTTTGGCTTCCAACGCACCGGCGACGCACCCAGCCCAGGCGTTCAGATCGTTCTTTATCACCTCAGGCAAAGGACCATCGGTCACGATGTCGCTGACCGCCAGCCTCCCACCTGGTTTCAACACCCGGTAAGCTTCACCGAACACTTGGGGCTTGTCAGGGCTGAGATTGATGACGCAATTTGAGATCACCACATCAACCGTTTCATCGGCAACCGGCAGGTGCTCGATTTCGCCCAGCCGAAACTCAACGTTCTCCACGCTTAGTTTGTCTTTATTGTCGCGGGCTTTTTCAATCATCTCGGCGGTCATGTCGACGCCAATTACATGTCCGTTTTCACCCACCCGCTTGGCTGCCAGGAAGCAGTCCAGTCCACCGCCGGCGCCCAGGTCGAGCACGGTCTGGCCGGGCTGGAGCGAAGCCAGGGTGACCGGATCGCCACAACCCAGTGAGAAGCCGATCACCTCATCCGGCAGGTCGGCAACATCGGGTGTCTCGTACAGCCGAGACAAACGTTCAATATCGACGTCTGCACTCGGTGAGCAGCAACTATCGTCTTGGGCGTTGGGGCCGCAACAACTGGTTGACCTTTCAGGTGCAGACTCGGCGGCGATCTTGCCGTAGCTTTCGCGTACGTGAATTCGAATATCGGTGGGGGTATCTTGCTTTTCAGGAGTAGTCATGATCTTGTTTCCTTTCTAATAGATATATTTATATACTTCGATTCATTTACCGAAAAAAACTCGTGCCTGGATTTTTATTCTCTAACCTCCTCGATTGGGTATTCAGGGGCAAAGTTTTCCGCCACTTGACAGCAACCTGCCGCCAGATGTTTCTGATTGAGGGTGTAAAGCACTTGCTTTCCGCGCCGTTCAGCGGACACCAAGTCGGCATTTTTGAGGATTTTCAGGTGGTGGGACACGGTAGGCTGGGCCACGTCCAGCGCCTCAACAATTTCATTAACGCTCAACTGCTGGCAGCAGCAGAGCTGCATGATCTTTTGGCGGGTTTCGTCAGCCAGCGCCTTGGCAAAATCCACCGTGTTGACGACGATTAGTTTCATATCGATATCCGTCTATATATTATTATATAGATAATTATCGATTTGTCAAGAGACCGATGGAAGCTAAAACGGATGGAAATTACCCTAGCTCCTTTATCCCCTTGTTTTCCTTATGTGAGAGTCTAAAATAGAAGCACAACACTCAAGGGGGGATAACCTTCCCACAATTAATAATGCCTCCCCACTCATGGCGACAACACAATAGTTAATAATCAAAGTAGTTGCACGTAAATACAGTGGTTAATCGGAATCCTTCAGGATAATTCCTGGTTAGGAGCATATCATGTCAAAAGAACCTTCTTTTTTTCCTAACTTCTGACCTTCCAAAATCATTACTTCAACTGGCTTCCCGTATACTTCATTCATATTCTACAGGACTAGTGAAGATTACATTCCGCAAGGGCGAAGGTGAGCAAGCCCAGAGGTATGGGAACTTTTCATCGCTTGATAACGTTAATTAGCTAGGAGGAGAATATGAAAAAGCAACGATTTATATTGTTCGTAATTATTCTCATCCTTTCTTCATTACCTTCGGGCTGCGATTTGACGTCTTCGGACATCGATTCAGCCGGAAGCGTAACCTTCACTGTGCCAGTAGACGTGGAAATGTTTTCTGATGAAGCAACCCTTCGATTGACCTTATGGAATGCCGATCAATTGGAAATCATGATAAGAACTGCCGATTGCTCAATTTCCTATAATCTTGAAACTCAGACTGAAGAGATACATTGCCCGGAAGGCGTTGAGTATGAGGCAGTAACACCTGACGAGTTTACATTCCCTGTTCAGGAAATTGATGAGTTCATTGAGGTTGAGAGCGACAATATCAGAATAGGTGGGAAGTATAGGCTACTGATTTCTGGGTTGAGCAGTGATAACTGCAATACGACTTCAGCCAGTGTAGAAAGCATCGCTCAGCATGCAGAAATTGTCATCGAGGATCTCATGTGGATGACGACCTTAATGGCTTGTCCTTAGAAAATGGTCACTCATCAACCTCGATGCTTTGAATAAGCATAAACCGCTGAAAAATCCCTCCCCAGGCTTTTAACGATCCCTCTATCTCCTCAGTATAGGTGGTGAGGCCACCATGCATGCCCTCACCCCACTTGCCCGGCGGTGAATGATTTCTTTGCCTAACTTGAATGATGCCGTCACTTGAAGTTATCTCTTGTTAAATAATTTAGCCTCGGTGCAGTCGGGAGCCAGGCACTTTCATAGTCTTATGGTTCTTTATAGGATGTCATAATGCTTGTGGAAGGCCTAAAATGAGTGTGAAAGAACAACTCAATGTCCTCACAGAAATAGTGTATCTCACCTATAAAAATGCTCTGGTTGAGCTCCCGAACCCCCCCAGGACGCTATTCACAAGAGAAGACATACAAGAGGATGAAAGGAAAAAGCGCTTCGGGTTTTGGATGAGTTGGAAAAGCGAATGGGTGACGCGTAATAATGATTTTATCAAAGGCAGATATTTCTATCTGCATTCACCGAACTTATGCCTTGACTACAGTGCTAAAATAAGAATGAGCGGTAAGCACGGGTCCAAGTACCGGGTTAGAGGTCAATGTCCCGGGGCGTTAGGACTGGTTCAATGAAACCCTAATCCTGAGAATCAGGAGTGCCAACCTCATTGTGCTACCGCTCATTTCTTATTAGAACCTAATCTACAGTTGATATTTGGAGCAAGATCACAAGTCGCTGAAGTCTTGGAAGAGCGCCAGGATCAAGTCAAGCTTGACGAACGGTCCCGTCTCACCGAGTTCGCGGGACGAACGGCCTTCGGCGGACCGGGGATGCGACCGATTTTGTCATCGGTTGGATCGAACCCCGACTGCTCAGCTCCAGACCAACCGAATCAGCCATGCCCTGATGAAAGATCTCGCTCAAGGTCATGGCCCACAGCCTCTTCATACTTTATTATTGGCCCTGCTCATGGACGTGAACTTTGAGGGTTTGGTTGAGGTAGTTCAACTCCTGCTAGATATCGGCCACTCCTCAGGTTGGGACCTTCAAGCTGGCGTCCTTACCGGCATGCTTCTATTAAATAAGAAATCATCCCTGTCGGCGACTTGCTTGAGATTGTTGTTTAGGCGAAACACATTGTCTTTCAGCAGGGAGGGTACTTGAGTGCACTGATGGCATTGTTCTTTTGTGTTAGCCATAGTATAAGGAAGAGGCTGGATATTGCGTGAAAATAAAATGAAAATTGCATTAACTGCCGATTTGCACCTGACGACCTCAGGGAACCATCCAGATCGCTACCACGCGTTAGAGAACATTCTCTCAAAATTGATTGAAGATCAAATTAACTTTCTGATTATTGCCGGCGATCTGTTTGATTCCTCCTCCCAGAACTACTCCGAGTTTGAAGCATTATGCAAAGCTACAAAATATAAGCAGATAAAATTTATTGTCATCCCCGGCAACCATGATCCAACAATCAGCAACTCAGCCATCGTCGCTGAAAACATTCATATCTTTACCGAGCCAGGGCTTGTTGCTCTTGACCCAGAAGGCCCACATTTCCTTTTCCTGCCCTACCAAGCAGGGCTTACAATGGGTGAGAAAATCGACCATTTTAAAGGGGAATTCAAACCGAACGAATGGATCCTTATTGGACACGGCGATTGGACTGAAAGCTTCAGGGAGGTCAATCGCTATGAACCAGGAGTGTATATGCCGTTAACCAGAAGGGACATTGAAGCATATTCGCCCAGTCAAGTGTTCCTTGGACACATTCACAAACCCTACGATCAGGGTCGGGTGCACTATATCGGATCCCCCTGCGGTTTGGACATAACCGAAACCGGCATCCGAAGATTCCTTGTCTACGATACGGTTACCGGAGAAATTGAAACCAAACGAGTTGACACTGATGTGGTTTATTTCGATGAATTGCTTGTTGTCCTTCCTGCGGAAGATGAGCGAACCTATCTCGAACACGCGATCAAATCGCGAATCGAGGATTGGGGCATTATGAGGCAGGACCGAGATAAAGTACGGATGAGGGTGAGAATTTGCGGATACTCCTCAGATCGTAAAACGTTACTAAAAACAATAAAGACGGCGTTTCAGGGCTACTCATTCTATAAAGATGAGGAACCCGACATATCCATGGTCTCTATTGCTGACGACCCAGAACGAATCTACATCGTGGATAAAGTCCGAGCTAACCTGGAAGAATTAGATTGGCCGATGGGTCTAGACGAGCCTGATAAGGAACAGATCATTCTGGCGGTTTTGGATGTGATCTATGGAGATTAGCCATGTCCATTCATATCGAAGAAATTAATGTCCAAGATCTGGGCCCGATAGCTGATCTGCAGATCAAATTTAAATTATTTAATCTCGTCTACGGGAAAAATGAGTGCGGTAAAACTTACCTGGTTGAGTTCATTTTAAAATCTCTGTTCAAATCCGCTGCGAAATGGAGTTTGCGCGCTCTATCGCCCAGCGGAAGGGTCTTGGTCTCCGGCCTTGAGGATGACTTAACATCTTTTTCGCCCTCCTCGAAACCCAAGATCGAAGACTTCTGGGAGGAATGGAAAGAAGGCATTCCAGTAAATATGGCCAAGCTGCTTGTAGTCAAGGGCGCCGAATTGAGTATGGTCGAAGGCACGCCCGGCGGCATAAACAAAGCAATTATCAAAGAATATCTCTCGAGCGAGGTTATTCTGGATGCGATTCAATTAAAAATATCGAAGACGGTTCAAGATTCGAGTATCGAGAATGGCACAATCAATGGCGCTAATCGTGGTGAAATTAAGACAAGGCGAGAGCTGCACGATCGACTCGGCGTCTTAGATGAACTTTTTGAAGAAGTCGATGAAGTCTATTCTGGCGGTCACCGTCAATCGTTGAGTAAGGAACTTGCTGAACATGAAGAACTTATCCAAGCGCTAAACAAAGCCAAAAGATACCAAGCTCACAAGATTTATCAGCAAATCCAAGAACTGATGAAGGGGAGGAGCAGCCTCTCAAGGGAGCAATTGGAATCACTGAAGGAGAATTATCGAGAATATCGACGAAACTCGGAGGAGATTAGCAGAAAAAAGGAAGATCTTGGTGGATTAGAAGATAACCGATCACATTTCGAGTGGTTGAAAAATGCCATCCCCGTCTATGAGAAGCGGGAAAGCAGCGTTCATGAACGGGCCAAGAATATTTTTCTGATCCTGGCTGCGCTATCGCTTATCGGATCAATATCGTTTGGTTTTTTTAATCAACCGATACCAGCAACATTCTTAATCCTCCTCGGCAGCATATTGGTTGGTTTTTACATTAAACAGCTCATGACTCAGGTTGAAAGAGCGGTTGACATCGATGAGATCCGGAGAATTTCGAATGAGTTCGAGGAAAGGTTTAGCAAGAAGTTAACCAACCTCCCCATGATGGTAACAATCAAAGGAGAGATGGAGGCGGGATATTACCGCAGTCAGTCTCTGGTGCAGGAAATTGAAGATTTGCAAAGAAAGATTCACGGCTTGGAAATTGGTATTCAGGAAGAGCTTAATGAGCTAAGCGAAACGGTGTGGGAGAAAGCAAAATGGGGAGATGCAATAAAAGAATTGGGGATAATACTGAATAACCTAGAGCAACAAATTCACCAACGAGAGCTTGAGCTAAGCAATCTCGACGTAGAGCCCTCAGACTATATTGAGGAAGACCCGGGGGTGAACTATGAGAAGTCTCGCTTAATGGATTTGGAAGAAAACCTGACTCGTATTCGAGATGAAATAACGTTTGAGGTCACCAAACTTGGTACCTTGAAGCAAAGGATATGCCAGGAAACGGGCGACGGCATCTCAATTGAATGGGAAGACTTGCTCCACAATCTAAAGATGAAGCGCCAGGAAATATGCCGGGATTATAAGCAAATTACCTCGGTAATTCTTGCCCAGATCCTTGTGACCAAAGAAATCAACAAAATTCGAGAGCAGGAAGACGCGCAGATACGCGAAAGCCTTAAATCAAATGTGGTAACTGATCCCCTTTACCAGATTACGAAACGTTACCATAAAATCGACCTTGAAGATGACTTACTCATCGTATCAGACCCCTATAACGATTTTCCTCTCACGGACTTAAGCACCGGAGCACAGGAGCAGGTGTTATTAGCGTTACGGATTGGTTTCGCCCAAAAGATTATGGGGCAGGATAGGGCATTCTTAATTTTAGATGATGCCTTCCAGCATGCCGATTGGGAGCGTCGAAGATGGCTGCTAGAGGAAATGGTCAATCTGGCAAAGCAGGGTTGGCAAATCATCTACTTCACCATGGATGATCATATCAGAGGGTTGTTTGAGAAAGAAGCAAAACCTGAATTCGGAGATCAATTTCACACCATGGAGTTGGTAGTTGATGTTACTTGATTAATGAGTCTACGTTATAAAACATGGGAAGCCAACCAGGTTATAAATCGGCTTTGCGAACGAAGATGATTGGAGAATGACCCTCGCTTTCTTAAGCGGATAGCTGAAGCCAGGGAGCGCCTGTATCAAGGAAAATGGGTAAGGATTGAGGACCTTCCCAAGGAGGAATCGTAATCAATCTAAAGATTCGGTAAAGTAACTGCGCCATCTAACCTCCTGCCAGACTGTGTGAAAAGTCGGCGAAAAAATTAATGGTTGTAGGAATACACTAAAATATCGGCGAATTTCATCCGTCCTGTTCACCCGCTTCATGCCCACCACACCCCAACCGCCAGGTACGACCATCACCAGCGAGAAATTGGTCAGCTTCTAACGGACCCCAACTCCCAGGGAGGTAGGAAACGAGCGGCGAGGCCTGCGGTGATGATGCCCACCCTTCCAAGACCGGATCCACTATACTCCAGGCCAACTCTATTTCGTCGCTTCGGGTGAAAAGCGAAGCATCCCCATTCAGGACATCCAGTAATAGCCTTTGGTAAGCATCCGGAAGCGATTCTCCCTTGAAAGAAGAGCGATAGTGGAATTCCATGTCAACCGATCGCGTCTCCTGTGGGGAACCTGGAACCTTGGTTTCAAACCGAAGATGGATCCCCTCGTCAGGCTGAATACACAAGGAAAGTTGATTTGGAGTGAGAACATAATCATCAGGGAGTTCAAACATCACGTGGGGAGGAGCCTTGAACTCAATCACCAGCTCACTTGTCTTAGTCGCCAATGCCTTCCCTGTGCGTAAGTAAAATGGCACGCCCTGCCAGCGCCAGTTATCGATAAACAATTTGATAGCCGTGTAAGTGGGGGTTTGCGAACGAGATGACACGCCTTCGGTCTGGCAATACCCCTCATATTGGGCTCGGACAGTATCCCCAAGTGAGATCGGCCGCACCGCTCGCAGTACTTTCACCTTCTCGTTACGAACAGAATCTGCGTCAAAGGTCGCTGGAGGCTCCATGGCAACCAGGGTAAGGAGTTGTAGCAGGTGGTTTTGAAATACATCCCGCATGACACCCGCTTGGTCATAATATCCAGCACGATGCTCAACATCGACGTTCTCCGCGACAGTGATTTGCACATGATCTATGAAGTTCCGACTCCAGATCGGCTCAAAGATGGTATTAAGAAACCGGAAGTAAAGGATATTCTGCGCTGTTTCCTTCCCCAGATAATGGTCGATACGGTAGACCTGACGCTCGTCGAAAACGATATGAACCGCTTTGTTTAGCTCTATGGCCGACACCATATCACTACCGAAGGGTTTTTCGATGACTACCCTCCGCCAGCCATTGTCCTCCCGGGTCATTTCCAATCGCCCTAATTGATCGATGATAACTGGGAAATGGAGTGGGGCCGTGGCCAGGTAGTAGAGCCGATTGGATGGTTCACCCTCCAGTTGATGGAGGAATGTGCGCAGGTTCTCATAGTCACTCACATCATTCAAGTCACCGCTCACATACCACAGATTTTGCGAAAATTGCTTCCAGTCCTCCTCCACAGGTATTACTCCGGCGAGTTCCTGCATACCACTCAGTAAAAGTTGGCGGAATTCATCATGAGAGAAGGGGCGACGGGAAAAACCAACGATGTTTATTTTTTCTTGAAGCCGGCCTTTTGTATGCAGGCTATATAACGCCGGCACCAGCTTGCGCTTTGTCAGATCGCCTGATGCGCCAAAGATGACAACGCTTGTGGGGGGATGGTTCGTGTCAGCCCTTTCCATATGACTCGCCTCCCTCTTTCCAATTGCCGAGCTAAAACGTACCTCACCTTATATCGATTATCTGCTCTTAGATTCTTTACTACCTACGTGGAACGTTTTACTGCGTGACCACCGAACTGCTGCCGCATTGCCGCCAGCATTCTTGCTGCATAGCTATCTTCCTGGCGGCTGACGAAACGCATGAGTAGAGATAATGTGATCACCGGCGCCGGCACATCGAGGTCAATGGCCTCAGCTACCATCCAGCGACCCTCGCCACTATCGGCCACCCACGCTTGGATATCGCTCAATTCCTGGTCGTCTGCCAGGGCATTAGCCGTCAGATCGAGGAGCCAGGAGCGAACAACGCTACCGTAACGCCAGATCTCAGCGATTTGATGGAGGTCCAGGTCGAAATCCTGTTTGGTCTTCATGATCTCAAACCCTTCAGCATATGCCTGCATCAACCCATATTCGATGCCATTATGGACCATCTTCACAAAGTGTCCCGCACCATTGGGTCCCACATGCCCCCAACCATTATCCAGACCCGGGGCCAAAGTCACGAATATTGGTCGCAGCCGCTCAACCACCTCCGTTTCGCCGCCAATCATCATGCTGTAACCTTCGGTTAATCCCCATACGCCTCCGCTAGTCCCCACATCGACGAGGTGAATCCCATGTTCCTTGAGGGCTTTCGCCCGACGTATGGTGTCTTTGTAATTGCTATTGCCGCCATCAATCACGATGTCTCCGGAGGATAGAATACTCATCAATGCCTTGATCGTCGTCTCGATTGGATCTCCTGCCGTCACCATGATCCAGACAGCTCGTGGTGCGGTCAATTTATTGGCCAGATCCTCGAGCGATTCCGCTCCTATAGCGCCTCTCTCAACCAAAACCTTAACCTTGGTGAGGTCACGATCGTAGACCACCATTTGGTGCCCGCCCTTCAGCAGGCGAGTGGTCATATTGGCGCCCATCTTCCCCAGACCAATCATACCAAGTTCCATTAGATTTCTCCTTTTATATGGTTACCCATATGAAAACTTACCCAGGGCATCAGCTTCGATGTTCGAAGACCTTGGGTCAACAATGAAATTCCAATTAAAGGTTTGAGTCTCTGCCACCAATATTCAGACGGATCCAATACCTCCCATTAAAAAACGGTTCAAACGAAATCCCTAGCGACTGATAAACCTCTGGTGGAATGCCGATATCCGCCAAGTACAAATCGCCATCGACTTGATGCAAACCAATTTTTGGCAAGGCTAAGGTTAAAGTTCGTGTTGGGTATACTACCACGCCAGGCGTCTCACCAGTTGTAGCATTCATTCCAGACGGGAGATCAAGCGACAAAACGTTTGCCGCGTTTTCGTTACATAGGGAGATCAACTCAGCTGTTCTTCCTTTTGGTGAACCCTTCAGACTGTAACCTATCAATGCATCCACGACGACCTGAGCCCGCCAGATGAGTTTCCCCGCATCATTTGGTTCCTCAGGACGCAAACCCGCCTCATGAAGAATGTTGAACTGATACCGGGTTGAACCTCCAAGCTGCTGTGGATCCCGATCAAGCACGAGATGGACTTTAAAACCATGATTGCTGAGGTGACGAACGCAACATATTCCTCCACCCCCATTGCCTCCCGAACCGGCCAGAACCGTCATTTCGCCTGCGGGTGAGCCAAGCATATCAATCACATTCAGTGCTAGGCTGCGTCCGGCGTTCTCCATCATTTGTAAGATCCCCAATCCAAAGTCCTCCACCGCAATACGGTCAACCTCTCGCATTTGATCTTCGGTAACCCCAGGAACAAGTAATCCGCTTTCCGTTGTAAACATACCTGCCCTCACTTATTAGAAAGGTAGATCCTCTCAAACGGCTTGATCAGCCATTCAAAGGAATTAGGCAATAGGGGGCGATGAACGCCCTCATCTACTGTATGATAATCGCGATTGGATTAATTTTTATCAACCGGTAATATTCAAAGTGTTGGATCGATGAGACTTGAGCGGGTGAATTAATATTAAATCCCAATAATGTAGAAATGAGCAACCGATTTGGTTTATGATAAGAAAATGACAAGTTCAAGACACATCCTCAGCAAGTCCACCTTCATGCGCGGGCTTCAGTGCCCTAAATCTCTTTATCTCAATAAATACCATCGCGAACTCCGAGATGAGCTAGACATGTCTCAGGAGGCGATCTTTCGGACCGGTAAGATGGTTGGCGAGCTGGCATGTGGACTCTTTCCGGGTGGAGTCAATGCAAGCCCACCGGATCCATTCCACTACCAAGATTCAGTTCAACTCACCCGAAAGCTTATTACCGAGGGAACCGAAGTAATTTATGAAGCAGCCTTTCAACACGATCAAGTGCTGGCAGTGGCGGATATCCTGGTTCGAGCAGGAGATAAGTGGAAGGCATTCGAAGTCAAGAGCTCGACTTCGGTGAAGGAACCATTCCTGTGGGATGTTGCATTACAGTACTACGTCGTATCCGGCTCTGATATCGAACTGGAGGATTTTTACATCGCATACATAAATAACCAATACGTTCGGCAGGGAGAATTGGATCTCCAGCAGCTTTTTGCCCTGACCTCGGTTATCACCCAAGCAAAGGAACTTCAGCCCCAAGTCGAGGAACATATTTTAGAAAGCAAAGCTGTGCTCGCCGGCAACGAAATCCCTGAGTTAGATATTGGCCCATATTGTTCCGATCCATATGATTGCGATTTTAATGCCCATTGCTGGAGCCACATTCCCAATGATTCCATTTTCATTGTGGCCAGGCTGGGAAAGAAAAAGAAGTTTGAACTCTACTATAACGGCACGATCCAGATCGAGGACATCCCGGAAACCTTTCCTCTAAATAGCACCTCCAAGTGTCACGTAGACTGCCACGTTCACAATCGCCCGATCATTGAGAAGGATCGAATTGGCAACTTTGTCAAATCCCTGAATTACCCTCTTTATTTCCTGGACTTTGAAACCATCAACCCGGCTATTCCACCTTTTGATAACACACGTCCATATCAAGCAATACCATATCAGTACTCACTCCACTTCAAGTCATCACCCCAAAGTGACCTCGATCACACTGGGTTCTTGGCCGACGCCGGCACCGACCCTCGCAAGCCGTTTATCGAATCTCTTTTAAAGGACACAAGTGGACCCGGCGATATCCTCGTTTACAGTCTATCTTTCGAGGCGACCAGGATCAAGGAGTTGGCCGAGCAGTTCCCTGAATATAATACTGACCTCATGGCTCTTTCGTCCAGGTTGAAGGATCTGATGTTGCCATTCCAAAAGAGGTACTACTACACCCCTGAGATGAAGGGTTCATACTCCATCAAAGCGGTGCTTCCGGCCCTGGTGCCTGATATGAGATACGAAGATCTTGAAGTCTCGGACGGGGTTCAGGCTATGGAGGCTTATCGGGAGCTAGAAGACGAAAAAGACCCCCAACGAGTTACCGAGATACGGGATGCGTTGTGGGAATATTGTAAACTAGACACCCTGGCCATGGTGCGGATTATGGAAAAACTTGAATCGCTATGAGCAGGGAGCGATTTAGACAGTCAGATGCTGGGCGTTGAGTTACCAAAACAACGCCGCTGAGAACTTGATCAATAGCCGCTTTCAGACCTTCGTAGGCATCCTATTGAAAGACACTTTCACTCCCCGCAGTTCTTGAGGCCCTCGCGAGCTTGATCGTAATCGGGTTGGAGTTCTAACGCTCTATAGAAGTACTTAATGGCTTGATCACAATCGCCAAGCTCAACATATATCGATCCGATGCTCTCCAACAAACCCGGGTCTCCGTGACTGCGACTGCCAGCCTCTTCCAGCAGGGGAGTAATTTTGTCCCTCTGACCGGTCAGTTGATAAGCACGGGCAAGCTCGATGTAGGTCCATCCGTTGTCAGGATCAAGTTCCAAGGCCTTAATAAAATATGGAATCGCTTCACGTGCCTGGCCGCTATCCCTGTAGAATCGAGCCAGGACATCGTAGAACTTAGGGTTGTCAGGATCAGCTTCGATCGCACCCTGGAGCAGTTCCAGCGCTTGCTCCTCTCTCCCCAGGTTACGGTAGATTTCGGCGAGATTGTTGTAAGCTGAGGTGTAGGTCGGGTCAACTTCAATCGCTTTTCCAAAGGCGGCTTCGGCTGCTTCGAGCTCACCTTCTCCCCAGTACCAATGTCCGAGCTGTTCGTGTAGAAACGCCTGATCTGGGTGAATCTCAAGAGCTCTCTCAACCACCTCGATTGCACCTTCTGGATCATCTCGTTTCCAATGCAAATCTATCAACCCACTCCATGCGCCGAATGACTCCGGATCAAGCTCAACCGCCTTCTCGAAGGCTGCTTCAGCCTCATCGAAAGATCCCATGTGCATGTATTGCCAGCCAATGCTTTCGTACCGTCCCGGATCATCTCCGCCGCCGGCGGACAGCATATCCTCAAAAACTCTTGCCGCCTGTTCCGGCTGCCCCAGGGCTTCATACGTATCTGCGAGGGCAAAGTACAGCCCGTCGTGCCCCGGTTCGATTTCGAGAGCACGCTCAAAAAATCCGACGGCTTCCTGATAGTAGCCCATTTCTTGAGAGAACCGACCTGCCGACTCATACAACCATGCCTCTTCTGGCCCTGTCTTTATGGCTCGCTTAATTGTGTCAAAGGCTTCCTCTAGTTTACCTGCTTCCACATAAGCCTGGGCGATATCCCAGTACACGTCATGCCTTTTCGGGTCCTGGGCAAGCGCGGCTTCAAACTCATTAATCGCGGTCTCAAAATCACCTTTGGTTAGATAGGCCCGACCATCAGCTATGTGTTGATCAACCGTTCGGGTTGGCTTCTGTTCCACCTGGGACACTGGGATATCCATTGGTGGCAAGCTTAAATTAGGTCCAACCATCAGGATAATCGCCATCACCGCCAGCACTCCAAGTGCGGCTGCAATCACCCCTCTTCTTAAGCGGAACCGCTTCATCAATCCCCGCCGCGGACCTGCCGCGACAGATTCTTCGCCTGAAATTACGGGGGCCGGCTGCATCACCTCCTCTGGTCTTACAGGCTGACCAGCGGCATCAGGTAGCTTCGCTCCGGTTTGAACAGCCGACGGTTCACCAAGAACCGGCGCAGGCTTCGGCGGAGTGATCGACACCGCTTCCTGCAACGCCACCGCCATCTCACCTGCTCGTTGGAACCGATCTTCGGGGGCCTTGGCTAACGCCTTCAGAATAACCCTTTCGATTGACTCAGGCAGGTCAGGGTTTCTGCTTCTGGGTAGGGGCAGCGGATCAATGATATGTTTCACTACCACCGACATCGGCGTCTCAGCGCTAAACGGCACCCCACCTGTTGCCATCTCGTAGAGGACTATCCCCAACGAGTAAATATCGGTGCGCGCATCGACCTTTTCACCTCTACCTTGCTCAGGCGACATATAGGCTGGTGTGCCGGTCATTATTCCAGTTTGGGTAATCTGAGTGCCCCCCACCATCTTCGCCAGACCAAAGTCGGTCAGTAGGGGCCATTGCGGTTTGGGCAGGAGGATGTTACTTGGCTTGATGTCACGATGGATAATGCCTTGGTCATGTGCGTAGTCAATCGCCGAGGCCACCTGGTTGATGATCTTTACGATCTCATCAAGCTCCAAGGGTTGACCCAGCCGATCGGAAAGTGTACCGGTCTCGACATACTCCATCACGATGTAAGTGATATCATCCTGCTCGCCGAAGTCGAGCACCATCAGGATATTGGGGTGGCGCAGTTTGGCAACCGCCTGTGCTTCCCGTCTGAAACGCTTGAGGAAGGTCTCGTCCTCCTTTACATAGAACGGCGGTAAGACCTTGATCGCTACCGACCGATCAAGCGAAGGCTGATACGCCTTGAAGACAACGGCCATTCCACCCCTGCCAACCTGATTCAAAACGCGGTACTTCCCCAGCGTCCTTCCGATGAGCTCGTCCATCATTGCCTCCCCTGACAACTCTCATTAACCAATAAATGCTGGTGCAATTTATAAGCAATCCGATCTCAGTTTGCGGCTTTGACCCCTGTTTGATCGTCTGCGACAGACCCCCTTACTCCTTGGAGACGACCTTCTAGAGACCTCCACTCGGTTTTTTGATTAAATGCGAGGTCTCGCTGGCATTTTCGAACTTCTTCGCATGCACAGCTAATACCCCCAAGTCTTCAGCTAAGAGTAAGATAATCTAATTGAAGCTGCTTTGGTAGGGGAAACATATCCTATCCAAGGACATTTGTCTCTCAATAGCAGATTCCGATCTGCAAGTCTTTTATGAGGACAATGCTAGGCGCCTGGATCTCTCGACCTTGGAGGCCGAATGACGGCGTTGATCAACCCCCGCCATCTTCGATCGATCACCACACCCCCGGCACAAGCCGGTAGCGCACCTTCTGAGCGTACTCCCGGTAGCCTTTGAGCCCCTCCTGGAGAGTCCGATCCTCGAGGGCTGTGCGCACGATCATCGGTCCCAGAATCAACCCGGCCGGGATCAGCGACCATAGCGAGCCGAACAGCAACGCCATGGACAAACTCACTACGGCCCATCCCAGGTAACCCGGGTGTCGGATTATGCGGTAGGGCCCTTCTGTAACCATCGTATGGCCACGGTCCTGCTGAATGCGGATCGCAGTCGAGAAGTAGGCGTTGGTCAGCATCGCCCAGCTGGATAGGGACGATCCAAATACCAGCAGGACGGCGCCGACGAGGTTGACCCACAGGGGGACGGTCGACCAGGCCCAGCGCTCGTCGAGCGCGGCGATGATGAGTATCGCCAACCCGAGGGGAACCGAGATGACTGCGATCGTTCGGTCCCAGGATTGTGTGCGCTTCGAGCCTTCCGCCCGTTCGGCGATGAGCTCGGGATTGGTACACCGCATGACGATAAAGTTCACCAGGATCTGCAGGATGGAATAACCCAGGTACAGCCAAGCCCACACCCACCCCGGTCGCCCCGAACCGAGAAATAGGATCACCCCGACGATCAAGTTCTGGATGAAGAGCTGACGCGCTCGCCGCAAAATCCCTTGGCGAATCCTCAGTTCACGTTCGTGGTTCGTTTGGTTGATATTTGTTGCCATCGTTCTCCCTCATCGAGGAACACGGTTTTGGCGATGAATTACCACACGCCTGGGATCAGACGATAACGTACCCTCCCGGCGTATTCTTGATAGCCTTCCAACTCCGCTTGCAGCGTACGATCCTCCAACCCAGTACGCAGGAGCATCAGCAACGCGCCGATCCATGCCGGAAGGATCGTCCACAGCGAGCCGAGGATGATCGGTGTGCCCAGGTTGAACAGGATCGCACCCACATAACCCGGGTGGCGTACGTAGCGATATGGCCCACTGGTGACGGTGGTTTGGCCGCGCTCCGTCTGGATGCGGACCACTTTCGAGAAGTACTTATTGCAGGCCATAGCCCAGATGTTCAGAGCCCACCCCAGGATGTAGATCACCAGGGTGACGATCTGCAGCCAGAGTGGGAAGACCGGCGACCAGCCGTAGCGACGATCAAAGCCAGCCACGAGCGGTGACACAAGGGCGGTGAAGATACCGTAGAAACTCAACAGGATAACATCCCAGCGCTTGCGACCTTCCTTACCAATACCGCGCTCCTCGAGCAACAGCTCCGGATCCACGACCCACGCGGAGGCGAGGTTCACCATCATGAAGACGCCCAGGTAGGCCCAGGCCATGGGCCACTCCAAAGTCCCGGCGGGCAGGAACATCAACAACCCCCAAAAGACTATCCCAAAGCCAGTTTTAAACACGAAACGGATCACGTCCCGCCGGGTGTAACCACCTGTTTGCTGGACGTCCTTCGACTGAACTGACTCCATACAAATATCCTCCATGAATGAAATCGGCACAACGGTACGACAGTCCGATTAGGGTTTGCGACCGATGTACAGACCGTAGCCCAGGTAATCAGCCACGTCCGGCGGAGCCACTCCGCCTTCTCGGATCTCCCGAACGAAAGCCCGATATTCGGGGTTATGGGCGTAAAGCACCAGCATACGACCGATACTCTGGATAAAGCCTCCGAGTCCATATCGACGCAAGATACCCCTAAACTCCTGCCGCATGTCCATCGTCGATGTCTGGACGACGAGATCTCGTAACCCGGCGCCCTCCAGCAACGCCTCCCACTCCTCCGCCGTGTGTGTACGTGCGTTTGGGGCCATGTCCTGCTCGAACCATGCTATGAGTTCGGAAGACGGAGGTTGAAGCCATGTCGATTCATTCAGACCGACGAGACCGCCAGATTTCACCACCCTGGCATACTCGCTGATCGCTTTGGCATGATCAGCAGCAAAAGAGGTGATCGACTCACCGAACACTACATCGAAGCGGCCATCCTCAAAGGGCAGGTCGACGATGTCGGCTACACGAAATTCGACCTGCTCCTCGACCCCCGCCCGTCGGGCACGCTCCCAAGCGCGATCGATCATATCCTGCGAGATGTCCACGCCGACCACGCGGCAGCCATGACGCTTGGCGAGCAACACAGAAGTTTGACCGACCCCGCAACCGGCTTCCATCACCTCATCATCGCTCGAGATCTCACACAAACGGAAAAGTTCCTCCGTGGCCGCCAGGCCGCCCATATGCTTCGTAAGACCTACGTAAGCCTGGAAATCGAAGATCGTCGTTTTCGGCATTACACTCCTCCGTGGAAAACTCGCTAAACCCAGGATAGAGGTCCCTGGGCATGCCTTATTCATAGCATATTTGGCATATCTTTTCCTGACTGCTACCTGTAGGGTTTCTGCCCAGGGCCTGACGATTACCAGCACAGAACCTTCCGAAGTACTTCGACTGCACTTGTGATCTTCGTATTGGAGCGCCCCGTATTGGATGAACCTATCACATTTGAATAATCTGACTCACCTTTGAATCTAATAATTCCCCATCAGAGAGTTAAAAGCAGCAACCTCGCATATGTCCCTAAAACTCTTACCTACAATACTTAATGGCCCTTTACAGAAGGTTAAATTGATGATATCATTTCGCTCTGTAGGTTGCATGCAAGTTCTATCTGGAAGTCGAAAGATCAAGGCCTGAGCTGCATTTGCTCGGGCCGATTTGTTATGGAAGGCCGGCCTTGCCGGTGAGCCCGACCGCCGAAGAACATGACAAGCACCTAACACTATATTGCCATAAGGAGGCAATTGCAATGTCAGAACGTGAAATCGGTACGGTCAAGTGGTTCAATAACGGCAAAGGCTACGGCTTCATCGAGCGCGAAGAAGGGGAAGATATATTCGTTCACTTCTCAGCGATCCTGGGTGATGGCTTTCGCAGCCTGGAAGAGGGTCAGCGGGTGGAGTTTGCCATCGAGCAGGGCCCGAAAGGCTTGCAGGCAGTAAGCGTTACTATCGCTTAGTTTTTCAATACGGTTGAACCAGAAGCCCCCGCAATGCGGGGGCTTCATTCATTATTCGAGGACCACTGTTAAAATCGGGACCATGTTTCCGATCAGAGCCGTCACCACTGTAAAGAAATCAAGTTGATGAACGGTCCCACTCACAGAAAGACGTGGGGCCTAGTCTATGGCAATTCTCCAGCATGACGTCGATCAACACCCCACCCTAGAAACGGCGGCGACCCCCACGACGACGATCACCTCTATCTTCACGCGGACGGGCGATGTTCACCACAATCTCACGGTTATCAAGGAGATAGTTGTTAAACATGGTGATCGCCTTTTCCGCTTCAACCTGATTTGTCATTTCAACAAAGCCAAAGCCGCGAGAGCGACCGGTGTCGCGATGGGTAACCACGGTTGATGAAGCAACGGTTCCAGCTTGAGCAAACAGGTCACGCAAGTCATCTCCGGTGGTGGAGTATGACAAGTTCCCAATATACAATTTAACATCCATACGTTTATATCTCCTCTCGTAGCCGACTGGTTCAACCGGCAACGACAACCCACCACCATCGTAATAGGTTCCGGCGGTGGTGGGTACACACAAATCCGATTACGAAGTCATCACTATTCTAGCATAAACCAATACGTAGAGTACATTCCGACGCGCCTTCCTTCAATGACCTGAAGTAGGTGCACGAACACTTAGCGGGACTAGCAAGCACTCAGCTTAGGTTTGGGGTTTTGCATGGCACGTTTTACTCAGTCCGTTTACAATCAAAAAGTGAAAATCAAGACCTTCGATCCGGGTTGCGGATTACACACTCGAACCGTTAGAAATAATGGGTAGATATGATGTCATAGTCATCGGGGGAGGTCCCGCCGGCTTGATGGCTGCCGGGATGGCTGCCTCATCCGGGGCCGAAACACTACTTGTAGAGAAAATGAACCGCCCGGGGCTTAAGCTGCGCCTCACGGGCAAGGGGCGCTGCAACCTTACCAACATGGCGCGTCTGGAAGAGTTTATCCAGCACTTCGGTCGAAACGGACGGTTTCTGTGGCATGCTTTTTCGCACTTCTTCATCGACGACCTAATCGCTTTCCTGGATGATATAGGAGTACCAACCGTCGTTGAACGCGGCGGACGCGTCTTCCCCGTCAGCAGCGATGCGCAGGAGGTGGTGGATGCGCTGACGGATTGGGTACAAGGGCATGGCGTGACACTGCTAACCCACTCGAAAGTCGAGACGCTGTTGGTTGAGGGTCACCGGATTATGGGCCTACGCGTCGCGCGCAGGGCAGCGGCGGATGCTAGAGTGAAGGTAAAAGACCCTAACCAGCGTTCCTACAGATCAGACCGCGTGATCGTTGCCACGGGGGGCGCCTCCTACCCAGGCACCGGATCGACTGGAGATGGCTATCGCTTGGCCAAAGCCGTTGGGCACACCATCATCCCCATCCGACCGGCGCTGGTCCCGCTGGAGACAGCCGGCGACCTGGCAGCTAAGCTACAGGGCCTAAGTTTGCGCAACGTCAACGTGCGGATCCTCGTCGATGGGGAAACGCAAGCGGAAGCCTTTGGTGAAATGCTTTTCACCCACTTCGGTGTCTCCGGGCCAATCATCCTTTCCCTCAGCCGGCAAGTGGTCGATGCACTCCGCGAGGGACGAGAGGTTGAGCTTTCCATCGACCTCAAACCAGCCTTGGACGAGGTCAAGCTCGACGCCCGGCTGCTGCGGGATCTAGATGCCCACGGCAAGCAGCAGTACCAAACGATCTTAAAGGCTTTTCTCCCCCGGAAGATGATCCCGGTTTGCATCGAACAGACACGCATCCCAGCGCATAAACCGGCGCACCAAATCACCTCGGAGGAGCGTAATCGCTTGCGGGACTGGCTCAAAGATGTTCGCCTACGGATCACCGGACACCGCTCCTTCCGGGAAGCGATCGTCACCGCAGGCGGTGTGCACACGCGTGAGGTCGATTCGCGCTCCATGGGTTCACAATTGGTGGACGGTTTGTATTTCGCTGGCGAGGTGCTCGACCTGGACGCCGATACTGGGGGGTACAACCTACAGGCTGCGTTCTCGACGGGTTGGCTGGCGGGTTGCTCGGCCGGGAGCTCCTCTCTGCGGGAAGAATAGCAAACATACCTTCAGTCGGCACTCATCGTGCCCGCGTCGCGGTCATCTACCAAGATCAATCCCTAGTTGTGCTGTAGTATGTTTAGCGACGAGGGCATGTTAGCAGCTAGCCGTTTGCATGAACACCGCTCCGCGAAGCGCTTCCACAATAAAACCAAGGGGATCAAAGTGAGTGTGCCATAAAGCGGGAAATCAGCCAGGGACACCCACTCACTCAGAGGCGGCATCCGGCGTACCCGTCGGCGTGGGGTACAGCGGCCAGGGGATCTTCACCCACTGGGTGTAGCCGTGCTTTTCCGCGGTGTAGATCCTGGCGCTGGAGGGTTCCATACATCCCGGTTCGTCGATGAGGATGGCGGGGGGCGCCCAGAAATGAAGCGGGGTGAAGCGCAGTTGACCATCATGGCACAACCAGGCCTCAATCAGGTATCCACGGTCGTCGTCCAAACTCATCGGCACCAGAGCCCAGTCGACCCAGACCTCGTCACCTTCACGGTTAGCGGTCACCGCGCGAGGTGGCCAATAGAACTCCGTGTAGGGGAGCAGCGTGTGAATGGGAGGCAAGCTCAACACATCACCGGTGAGCTCCAGGAACTCGGCCTTCACCCAGCAATAATCGATATAGGTCCATGGATCAACGTAGATCCAGGTTCCACCCTGGTTACGACCAAGGACTGTGACCCGGTTGCCCGGGTAAAGGCCCCATTCATAGAGATAGACTGAGCCGGGACCGTATCGACAGTTGGACTGCACACTAACTCTACCGCGGATGATGGGTGTGGGGGTGATAGTCGGAGTACGGCTGGGGGTGAGCGTGATGGTAGGCGTGTTGGTGATAGTGGGTGTATTGGTGATGGTGGGCGTGTGGGTCGGCTTGGGCGTTGCGGTGCTGGTCGCAGTTGGCGTCGCGGTATCGGTCGGTGTATGGGAGGCCGTCGGCGAGGGAGTGAGGGTGATCGTCGCCGTCGGCGTGGGTGTGGGCCTGCGCGACCAAGCCAGACCACCCCCAAACCCGAGGGCGAATAAAAGCAGACCGAGCGGTACAAGATAAAGCAGCCACCGGCGCATGGTTTAAATTCTCGGCGAGGAATGTCATCTGCACAAGCGGACGCTGGTACTGCTATGGGTGCGCGACACCCTACTCTCGCTGCAGTCGAGATCTACGTATGCCGGCGTGCTTGTCGCTCCTACCTACCCTTATCTTTTGAAGGCGGTTAAAATGCACCTAACTACAAAATGGAAGTGTGGATCAGGCTTGCAGAAACAGCCAGACCCACTATCACTTTTATGGAAACCAATCCCATCTCTGATAGATCGACGATTCAAAACCATATAAAGACGGATTCTATGGCCTCTGAGCCTAGTATAAATAAACAAGCATCCGGTGCATTGCTATATGCCCGTATCTTATTCTTCTGTTATTTCATGGCGTTCGGGGCTTTCCTCCCCTTTATCAATCTTTACTATCAACGTATTGGATTGACCGGAGTACAGATCGGCACCCTCTCCTCGATTCCTTTACTGGTTATGTCGACAACTTCCGTACTCTGGGGAGGGATTGCGGATGTCCTTCGTCTACACCGCAGGATCCTAAGCACCTCCCTATTCCTCACCCCAATTATTGTTTTCATCCTTTCCCGAACTACAGAATATTCCATCTTGATCCCCTTGGTTATCGCTTACGCGTTCTTTAGTACCCCCATCATCCCGTTATTGGATAACGCAGCACTCGAGGCAGTAGAAACACACGGCGGCACCTATGGTGGATTACGAGTCTGGGGCTCAATTGGTTGGATGGCTTCCACCTGGATGGTAGGAGAATTAATCGAAAGATTCGATACACCCTGGCTCTTCTATAGCTACATCACCCTCATGGGATTGACTTTAATTGTCTCCATCTTCCATCCTGTTAAAAGTAAAATAATCCGATCCTCCTTTGGTCATAATCTTCACCGTTTAATTACCCGTCGTGACTTTATTTTCTTTACGATCAGTATCTTCCTTCTCGCTGTGGCGATGGGATCAGTAAATAATTTCTTTAGTCTCTATATGGATGGCCTCGGTGCAGGTGAGGGAGCTATTGGATTGGCATGGTCTATAGCTGCGTTAAGTGAGATACCTGTAATGCTCTCATCAGGAACGATCATGAGACGCATCGGAGATAAAGGATTGTTGAAAATTGCCTTTATCACCTATGCATTTCGATGGCTCGTATACTCATTTATTCAAGTCCCAGGGTTGGTACTACCTGTACAACTCCTCCACGGTATTTCATATGGTGCATTTCAGGTGGGTGGTGTCACCTACGTCAATGATCGTACACCAAAGAGCATGAGGACCACCGGTCAAGCTATCTTCACCACAATATCCTATGGAATAGGTCCAATCATTGGAGCTCTGATCGGTGGCTATTTCTATGACACGGTTGGGATGAAAATCTTATTTCGTATTCTCTGCGCAATAACAATAGTAGGACTAAGCGTTTTCTTGTTGACCAGTAAACCTCGAGAGAAGGCAGGAATTACGTTAGTCGAAAACCAAGACTATGATCCTAATTAATTACCAAGGTGTATATGAGATCGGAGTATCATGTATGATTGATGCAATCGGGTACAAGCTAAGTTCTTAAACCTGGAATACAATTTAAATCGCCTAGGTATATATGAGCGCACTGCAAAAACTATCCTCGAGGAGTGGGGAGGGGTATATGTGAGGGTGCGGGCTGCGCCCGCACCCTCACATATACCGGTCCTCTTCTCGCGGTTGGCCTTTTTTCAGTCGAGTCATATAAAAAAACATCTAGGCTACCTGGTGATAAGAGGAGGTAGAACAATGGAATACCGATTTCTAGGTTCATCTGGGCTTCAAGTATCAGCCCTATCCTTAGGATCGTGGATCACTTTTGGTGAGCAGGTGGGGGAAGACTTAGCCCATGAGTGCATGCAGGTGGCTTATGATTCGGGGGTTAATTTCTTCGATAATGCCGAAGTCTATGCCAATGGCGAAGCAGAGATCATCATGGGAAACATTATCAAGAAGGCCGGTTGGAAGCGCTCCGACCTGGTCATATCAACCAAGATTTTCTGGGGCGGCTCAGGTCCTAATGACAAGGGACTTTCACGTAAACATATTATCGAGGGTATCGAAGCTTCCTTAGCTCGACTTCAGATGGAGTATGTGGATCTGGTCTTCTGCCATAGACCAGACCCGTACACGCCGGTTGAGGAAACTGTGCGGGGGATGAACCACATAATCAACCAGGGAAAGGCGTTTTATTGGGGGACGAGCGAGTGGAGCGCGCAGCAGATAATGGAAGCTTACGCCATTGCCCGAAGCGAGCATCTTATCCCACCCCAAATGGAACAACCTGAGTACAACATGCTCAATCGCGAGCGGGTCGAGAAGGAATATGCACGGCTTTATACTGAGATCGGTCTTGGTACGACAATCTTCAGCCCACTAGCAAGCGGTTTGCTCACTGGTAAGTACAACAAAGGAATACCTGAGGGAACCCGCGCCACACTGAAAGGATATGAGTGGCTGCGTAAGTACCTTGAGAGCGATACAACCCGACACAACATTGAGAAGGTAAAGCAGATGACACCGATTGCCGATGAACTCGGTTGCTCAATAGCCCAGCTGGCGCTTGCCTGGTGTCTGAAAAACCAGAATATCAGCTCGGTGATCACCGGCGCTTCACGTCCTGAGCATGTAGCGGAGAATATGCAATCGCTTGACATCGTCGATAAGCTGACCGATGAGGTCATGGAGCGGATAGAAACGATCCTGGACAATAGACCAGAGCCAGAATCAGATCCTAGAGAATGGTAGGGGATGGCTATTGGGCGGTTAAATACTCATAATTAACTGCACAGAAACAATCCCAAACCCGAGGATTTGAAGAATTGTGAGGGAGATCCCTCTAGGAGCATCCAGGAATTGGATTGGGAGGGCTTGCGAGAGGACGTGCTTCCGTTTCTGGAGAATACGGACGAGGTTGTACTATTAGCGCAAGAAATTTTCTTGCGAGTGCTGAACAGAGCGAGTGATCATGGCTTATAACGCACGCGATGTTGCATTCCATAGTCGATTAATTTACACTAAAAAGTAAGTTCAAGAGGGGGAAAGCGTTACGACTTCATCGGCTAGGCTGGTTGGGTTCGGCCGATCCCCTTGCTTAGGAACCCATTATCCTCTGGCGTGCACGGCTTCTTCTTAGAAAAGGAGATACGAATGCCGATGGAGTATGGTTCACGCCAATTGGAAGTTCGTCGTCCGCCATCGCGGGTTGGCGCGATCCAGATTGCTGGCAGCTTGATCGTGCTGGCTTTCATCCTCATCGGCGGTTTTTTCAACTACCGGGCGATCGGCGGCTCAATCCAGATCGTCTACGATTTACTCACCGTAGAGGGATTCGGCCGCGGGGAGACCGTTGAAATCATTGGCGTGGTGTACTCCCTCGCTCTCGGGATCTTCGCTTTGTTCTTCCTGCCCGCGGTTTTGAAATCCTTGGCTTCCGCCTTCAAACAAGTTATCCGAGGCGTCAGTGAGCTGGTTACGCCGTGGATGCCGGCCAACATACCAGGTCCATATCAAAGTTATGAGGAGGTCGAAAAGGGCTTCCGAGAGCGGACGCTGTCGATTTACCAGGCATTGGATCCGTTCGTTAGCGGTTTGTTTGGTCCTAATACGATGTTCCTCTCCCCGGCGAGGCGCAAGGTCGTGAAGAACATGGGGGATGACCTCAAAGAGACAGCGCGAAGGATCGGGTCGGGCATGCTACTACTGGCAATGATTCTGGGTTTCTTCTATTGGATACCCACCGATTCGGCGCGGGTTTTTTTGGTCGACTTAGGTAAAGACATCATCTTTCTTTTGATGGAAAAAACGGCGCACAATACAGTGATTGCCGCGGTCATCGTGCTCATTGCTCTGTATGTGTTGAACGCTGGGATTCAGGTGGCAGTAACCTTTTTCTTGGTGCCAAAAAAGCAGCCGGTCACCATTGCCCACGAGGGGACAGAGCACTACAGGGGATTTGGCCATCCAGACCAGGTTTTATCACGCCTACCCGATCTTGCCCGGACGTTGGAGTGGGGTGGATTCCACAACCGTGTGCACAGCTCATGGGGAGAGAAGCCATCTCCATCGGTCGACAATGTTGGAGCCTTTAGCGGCAATATTGTCATCGAACAACAGCCTAGGCCGATGGAAACGGTCGGTGACTTGGCAGCATACGTTTCTCTGGGAGCGGGTTGGCTGCTCTACCTGGCAGGCATCTACATCTATCTATTCAGATTGATACCCAGTCCGATATACGAAGGGGGGATCGCCTTCCTGTATGCCCCGCTTTTCGTCCTACTCATGGGAATCGCTGCGTCCCAGGCGGTTAAGAACGGAACCCGGCTGATCGATAACGCAATGAAGCTCTTCATGTCGGTGAGGTTTCAGTCCACGGCCATTCTGATGGACCTCACCGGTACTCTGTCCCGGGCGGATGTAAAGGTTGGGAAATCGATCGCTGATAGCATCGAGTCGAGCAGCGTGGTTGTGCGCTCGGACTTCACCGCGAATTTCTATTCCGCAGAGCTGATCAGCGAGGCCTCACAACTGGACGCGGAGCGAGACCTGCTCGCCATGGAGAAGACCCAAGAGACCCTTGAGTGGATCGATTTCTTCCGTGAGGGGATCGAAATCCTCCGCGATGAAGGGGTGAAACCAGTGGGTGTTGACCTCAGTGCTGAAGAGGTTAAAGAGATCGTCCAAGCGAACATTGGCATCTCCGCTCACCGCTCCAGCGCCATCGAGAGAGCTCAGCTCGAAGCTGCGCACGGCGGCGAGGAACCCCTCAAGCTGCTTGAAGAATTCCATCAGGGTGAGAAGGAGCCGGAAGAGGAGATTGACCAGGCAAGTGAAGCCGAGCCTGAGGTGGATCAAAGCGCTGAATACAAGGAGTGCCCCGATTGCGCGGAAATGGTCCGGGCCAGGGCCCGCAAGTGCCGGTTCTGCGGATACCGTTTTGATGAGCAGGAAAGCTAGCGGGGCAAAAACGATAGTTTGGTGCTTTGTCATTCCTGAAGGGTATCGTTGACCATCCTTCGACGGAGCCGAAGGTCCCGAGCAATGTCGAGGGGCTCAGGATGAACTTCGACTTCAGGGGCTGTCCCAAAAGATAGGGGTAGGAAGAGCTGGTTGAGTTCCCAGCCCCTCCCCCCTCCGAACCGGACGTGCGGATCTCCCGCATCCGGCTCTCCAGTCAGTGGTTCACCTCCGAGAGGATTGACTGGCCTCTGCATGGGCTGCGGCTAATGAGAACAGCCTCTGCTCAGCAAAGAAGGCATTATTTGCCTCCTTTCACCCCTTCTTTCAGGGCCGTCAACATGCGTTCCGTCCAGACATT
>JAUWHR010000047.1 GCA_030605795.1 Anaerolineae bacterium
CAGGCTCAAACATAACTGGGGTTTCCGGAGATTTCTGCTGAGAGGGAAAGAGAAAGTGGAAGTCGAGTGGGGATTGCTCTGCATCGCCCATAATCTTGCCAAAATGGCGGCCTGAGAGCCGCCTTTTTTTATCCATCCCCAGTTCTTGAGCACAGATAAGCAAAAAGGAGCTGCCTAAACCTTCTTTTTAGACAGCCCCCATCTATTTCCATAACTATACAGGATCAGAAAAGCCAGATCTTCTCGGTGACCATGAGACAGGTAAATCCCAAGACGATGACAGTTGCCAGCAACAGAAGCGAGATCACGAATCGTTGTCCTGTGGTCATCCCCAGGAGGCGCCTTGCCCCTGTGTCATAAGGTTCAGGTTCAAAGATATTATCCACCGGTTGCTCGAATTCCGTGGAGTCATCCGATATATCGCGCAGGCTATCGAACATCATCGACCTCCTCAGGGGATATGCCCCATTAATTCAGTTTAACCTATTTAGAACTCATGTCAACTGGCCGTAAGTGGACTTCACCGACCGCTACCTCGATCATCTCTCCATTCTCCGACGTTAACTGCAGGCTTCCCCCGGTCGCCAAACCCTGCACTCTACCAAGAACCTCACCCTCCAGCTGTTGCACCTTCACCATCCGACCACGATAAGCCAACCGCTGGTCCCAAGCAACCAACATCTCCGGCAATCCTAGGTGTGGGTACCACTTCCCCACTCCCCGGATTACATCTAATAGCAGATCGTGGCGGTCCACTTGTTGCCCCACGATTGCCTCAACACAAGTCGCTGGCGTATCAATCTCCTCCTCTGGCGGAACTGACTTCGGTCGAACGTTAACTCCAATACCCAGAACTGCGAACTCTAGTTCATTACCCAACCAGGATGCCTCGATCAACACACCCGCAACCTTGCGCCCATGGATCAACACGTCATTGGGCCATTTGATCAACGCCTCGATGCTCACATTCTCCAGCGCCTCCACCACTGCCAACGCTCCTAGAACAGTCAATTCACCCAGCGTTTCCGGTGTCAAGCCTTGGGGACGGAGTACCAGACTAAGAGCCAAGGCACTGTCCGGCGGCGTGAACCAATAGCGCCCTGCCCGACCACGGCCAGAGGTCTGTTCTTCAGCCACCACCAATGTACCGTGCGGTGAGCCCTGCCTGGCGAAATCCGCCGCACGATCGTTGGTCGATCCGATATTCGGATAGAAGTATAACGGTTCACCCAGTCCGTAAATCGGAAGGCTCGCTCGCAGACGCTCAGCATTCAACATAGCATGATTGTACACAGCAATGGGTGAAGTATGCCAGGAGGGAAAGGACGTGGTAAATGATTTAGAAGTTTCCCTATACTGTATTCTCTGTTAGAATCAAATCACCTCAAGATGAAGCGAATTTGGGCGCCGTGGCGTATGGAATACATCAAAGGTGACGCCGAAGAAACCGTTTGCCTGTTTTGCAGCCGGTTAGCCCAACATGACGGTTTGGAGAATCTGATCCTCCACCGCGGCAAACATGCCTTCGTCATCCTCAACCGATACCCCTACACCAACGGCCATATGATGGTGGTCCCAAACACTCATGCGCCTTCAATCGAAGATTTAAAGAAAGACACCCTATCGGAGCTGATGCGGCTAACAAATCAGGCATTGGCTGTTCTGCGTAAAGTCTATCACGCGCAGGCTTTCAACATTGGGATCAACATTGGCGAGGCTTCTGGAGCTGGAATTGCGGATCACGTCCACATGCACATCGTCCCCCGTTGGGCTGGGGATACGAATTTCATGTCCACAACAGCTGAAACGCGCGTACTTCCGGAAGCGCTAGAAGAAACTTTCGAGAGGTTGCGATCCAGTTGGCGTGAGCTCAACCGCAACCCCTGAGGGGTCAACAAGAGATTGACCCCTTTCATATTTCCAACCAATCACAGACGAGGGAAAGATGACCAAAGAGAAAAATCTTCGCCAGCCCGTAATCCTGAGCGCCGTTCGCACCCCGATGGGCAGATTCCAGGGCGCCCTAAGTCCGCTTTCAGCCACCAGCTTGGGGGCAATAGTGGTCAAGGAAGCTGTCGCCCGTGCTGGCATACCTGACCTGGGGGAGATCGACGAGGTCCTGATGGGAAACGTTGTCTCCGCCGGACTGGGACAGGCGCCGGCCAGGCAAGCAGCCATCTTCGCTGGCCTACCGCCAACCATTGGTGGTTCCACAGTTAACAAGGTTTGCGGATCGGGTTTAAAAACGGGTATGTTCGCCGCACAAGCCATCAAAGCCGGCGATGCCGATTTAATCGTTGCCGGTGGGATGGAGAGTATGAGCAACGCCCCCTATCTGGTTAATGGACGAGGCGGACAACTACGCTATGGCCACGCCCAACTCACCGATGCTCTGCTCCACGACGGACTATGGGATCCATTCGAGGACTGGGCGATGGGCATGGCGGCGGAGTGGATCTCCGACGAGTTCGATGTCACACGAGAGGCTATGGATCAGTGGGCGTTCAAGAGCCAACAAAGAGCGATCGCTGCAATGGATGGGGGAAAGTTTGAAGCCGAGATTGTGCCGGTTGAGGTACCGGGCCGGAAGGGAACGATAAAGGTCATTGAACAAGATGAGACGCCGCGCAGAGATACCTCGCTTAAGAGGTTGGCCAGCCTTACACCGGCCTTCAAACCTGATGGAAAGGTGACCGCTGGTAATGCTTCCGGGTTGAACGATGGGGCGTCGGCGCTGGTTTTCGCCAGCCGGGCAAAGGCCGAAGAAATTAGCGCAGTGCCAATGGCGCGGGTCATCGGCTATGCACAAGCCGCCGTCCCACCTAAAGAACTCTTCACCGCTCCTACCAAAGCCCTCCCCAAACTACTTGAGAAGGTCGGATGGACACTTGCCGACGTTGATTTGATAGAATTGAATGAGGCTTTCGCCGCGCAAGTTGTAGCTAATGGGTATGCGCTGTCGGAACAGGGCTGGGATTGGGGCGCGGTCAACATCCACGGCGGGGCGATCGCTCTCGGGCATCCAATTGGAGCCTCTGGCGCCCGTGTCCTCACCACTCTTCTCTATGCCCTCCTCGACCGAGGGCTGAAGCGAGGCTGCGTAGTGCTCTGCTTGGGTGGTGGCGAGGCCGTAGCGATGGCGGTCGAGTTGGAACAATAGAAACCCTAAGCACCAGAGAGGTAACTATACAATCCCCTTACGGTTCGTAACTATTTTCTGCTGAATGTGTGAATCTTGACCCATGAATTCCCTAAGGTGCTAACCGCAGTAACATTGCGCCAAAGGAGATAACTCGCTCCATCCTCAATTTTGCCTCAAGCGAAACGTCACCCGCTTTATGAATCAATTCGACGAAGGGGATGACAGCTTCGCTTCTGGCAGGAGAAATGATCCGTCGCATCACAGTAAGCAGATGCCTGGCGATAATGGCTAGAAAAAGGAGGAAAAAAAACATGGGGATAAAGAACATCGTGGTGATCGGCGCCGGCGCGATGGGAAACGGCATTGCCCAGACAGCGGCTGTGGCCGGTTATCAGGTCACTATGACCGACATCGTTCCCGAAGCCATCGAACAGGGCAAAGCATCAATCGCCAAATCGGTCGAGAAACTTGCCAGCAAGGGTATCATAGACCAAACACAGAAGGATGCCGCCCTCAATATTCCTACCTCTTTGAACATGGCTCCGGTACGCGGAGCTGACTTGGTCATCGAGGCCGCAACTGAGAATCAAGAACTCAAGCTCGAATTGTTCGCTGAACTAGACCGCTTTGCCCCGAGGGAGGCCATCCTGGCCTCGAACACCTCTTCCATTTCGATTACTAAAATCGGCGCGATAACAGACCGTCCGGACAAGGTGATCGGGATGCATTTCTTTAACCCAGTGCCGCTGATGCCATTGCTAGAGGTTGTGCGTGGTCTTGCCACCTCCGATAGGACCCGGGACGTGGTCTTCGATGCGGGGCGGGTGATGGGTAAGGAACCCGTCGAGGTAAAGGACTCGCCCGGTTTCATATCCAACCGCATCCTCTGCCCGATGATCAACGAGGCCATCTTCGCCCTGCAAGAAGGCATCGGTACGCGCGAGGCGATCGACACAGTCATGAAACTTGGCATGAACCATCCCATGGGTCCACTAACCTTAACCGACTTGATCGGCCTGGATGTAGTGCTCTCCGTTTTGGAAGTGCTGCATCGTGATCTAGGCGAGGACAAATACCGCCCAGCACCCCTGCTGCGTAAGATGGTCGACGCAGGTTATTTGGGTCGCAAGACAGGCCGCGGGTTTTATGAATATGGGGAGTAGGAGGATATGGAATAAGGGATTAGGGATTGGGGATTAGGTAATGGAGAAAAATGATAATTTTTGTCGAGGAATCTGAGTGTCCCCCTCTGATGTAATCGTCGTTTTGGCGAATATTATTCACCATGTCTAAAGCAGGAGGCTTTTATGTATACCAGACATCTACGTTTAGTACTGGTCGCACTTATCCTTGCGACTCTCTCCTGCGCCGGGCCTGGTTCGACACCTACACTAGACAGGTCGGACTTAGCGACATCCGTCGCGGCAACATTGACATCTGCTGCGCCCCTAGAGCCTCACGGAACAACCCCAGACATGCCTAAAGCTCCTATCTTGCCAACAATTACACCGACCTCCCCACCTCCCTCCGTGCTGCGCATTGTATATACCAACGGTGGAAATATCTGGCTCATCGAAGGTGTAAATCCACCCACCCAGCTCACTAGCAGCGGTGGCGCAGATCAAGTGCTGATTTCCAGTGATGGGATGAAGGTCGCATTCATACGACATGTACCTATCGATGGACAGGCGGAAATTCGTTCCGTTAACATCGATGGAAGCGGGGAGATCGCTTTGTTAAGTCCAGCCCAATTTGACTCTCTCTATCCTCTTGGCGATTTTCTCCACCACGACCTTTCAAGCATTGCTTTCGTCCCAGGGACCCACAATTTAATGCTTAACACCCGCGCGATCTCGGAAGGACCTGGATTGATAAAGCACGATGACCTTCTACTGCTAGACGCGGACACGGGGATTCTCACTACCTTATTTTCACCTGGTTCCGGGGGTGATTTTCTCCTATCCCCTGACGGGAGCCAGGCAGCCATTATCACCCCAAATGGGATCAGTCTCATCAACCGCGATGGCACCAACCTGCGCCCCAACTTGGTGACCTATCCCCCGGTGATTACCTACAGCGAGTTTCAATATTATGCTCAACCCGTCTGGGCTCCAGACTCAGGCGCCCTCGGCGTCGCCATCCCATCACCCGACCCATTCGTCCCAACAACCACTGGCACCATCTGGCGTATCCCAGCCGATGGAGGATCACCGATGAATATGGGGACTATCTCAGGGGGTTTCTACTTTTCACAACCACCCGGTTCGTGCTTACTCTCCTACAACCTCAACCGCGTGGCTTTCCTGCGTGACACCGCTATGACAAATATTCATGATCTATATTTGGCTAACGCAAACGGGAGTGGTGAAACGCTCTATGCCACTGGTGATATCCAATGGGTGGGTTGGTCGCCTGATAACACCCACTTTATCTACTCATTCAGCAGCCCGATGAGCCTGCATTTAGGAGTTGACGGCGGTGCCCCAACCCCGATCGGTTCATGTAGCCAGCTAGAGTGGATCGACAACACTCAATTCCTCTGCTTGTCCGGCAGTTATGGAGCCTGGACGTTGATGAGAGGCGAGATTAGTGTTGGTCTCATACCCATCGTCAGCCCGGCGGGGAATTTCGTGTCTTTCGACTTAGATGCTTAGCTTATTGACTGCATCTTGCTGAGGGTGTATCCAGGCGAACAGAGAGTGTTTACAAGAAAATAGCCGGATTGTCGGGTTATACCTCCCAGATCCTCGGTCGGCTTGTACCTAGAGCGACGGTTTTATTATTGCGCCTATAGTGATTCTGCGGTATCTTGATGACATTCAGTCTGTTACATCACCTGTACTTTAAGACCTGAGGAGGCAAAGCCATGAAAGCTTTTCTATATCCGGTTTGGTTTCTCCTTGGCTCGATTTTCTCATACTTAGCGTTCATACATTGGCGATATTCTAAGACTCCATTAAGGCCCTTCTATCTCAGAGAGGAAGAGGAGTCCGAAGATTCTACCCAGGAAGTCTTAAATCAGAATGAACTCGCACGTGAGGTCGTCAAGGATCTCAATAATTACATAGAGAAAATGAACAGCATTTCCAAGAAGCGCAATCGAGCTTCTTCAATTGGATACTTTATAGCTGCAGCTATCTGTTTGATCTCAATGTTCATGGTTTACGTCGTTTGACCTGAACAGTAAGTTGTTATATTCTCCCTTAAGGATTGACGGGGCACATTGAGATATCACTGATTGGAGAAATAAATTTATGTTAGGGATAATTTGGATCACGCTCGCCGTTGTATTCTTCTACTTTTCCATTATCTACTGGCGATATTCAACCTCACCAATGAGATCCTTTATCTTTCGGAATATCGAGGAGACTCAACAGGTCGAGGGTAGTGAGTCAGAGTCAAGCCAGTTCTCAGATGAATTCAAGCGCGACTTTGAAGGATTCTTGTCCTCCATCAACAACACAAACAAAGTTCGCTACCGCGTTGCCGCGGCAGGTTTCCTGATCGCTGGGATCAATGCGCTGTCCAACCTTTTTCTATTCTAAATTTCACAAAATAAGCTATTAACTGCTCAAACCAGGTGCCTCGTGACCGGTTGGTTGTTATCTCATCCTGAAGGATTGATGACATTGAACAACGCGATATAATCCTCCCGATTAACCGTCGGGTGAGACTGGAGATAACGATCACCTATCTGAAAGCAACTCCTCCAATATCGCCTGCACCACCTGCGGATTTGCTTTCCCTCGCGTCTCACGCATCACCTGACCGACAAACCAGCCGATCACAGTCGTTTTCCCCGCCTGGTAAGTTGCCACTTGTTCAGGGTTTTTCTCGAGGGTCTCGGACACCAGGGCGCGTAAAGTGTCTTCATCGGAGACCTGAGCCAAGCCCTCCTCTTCCACAATTTCTGCTGGCGAGCGACCGCTTTCTTCAACTCTATCCAGCAACGCTTTCCCAGTGTTGGTTGTGATCCTTTTGCCTTCTACCAAGTGTATGATCTCCACTAAGTGCGCAGGTTGTAGTCTCAATTCACCAGCCTTTACACCAAGCTCGCGAATCATGCGTAAAACATCATTCATTAACCAATTGGATACCACCTTAGGTTCACCGCTATAGGTGGATACCGCCTGCTCGAAATATTCGGATAAACTGCGCTCCTCGGTCAGGATCTCGGCGTCGTAAAGCGGTAGCCCATATTGATCGACGAACCTCACTCGTCGCTCCAGCGGTAGCTCGGGTAAGTTGGCGAGGATATCATCTCGCCAGGCTTCTCCAAGGCGAATAGGGAGTAAATCCGGCTCACGAAAATAGCGATAGTCAGCCTCGGTCTCTTTGACCCGCATTTTGCGTAGCGTGCCGCTGTCGTCATCCCAATTCAGCGTCCATGACTCGATTATTCCTCCAGCTTCGACCTCCCGAATCTGACGCTCGATCTCTACCTGAATTGCGGTCCGTACGTTCTCGATCGAATTGACGTTCTTGATCTCCGTTTTGGTATTAAGCACTTCGGAACCCGCTGGGCGGATAGAAACGTTCGCATCACAGCGCAATTGCCCCTTCTCCATATCACCTTCCGAGATGCCAAGCCAACGTAGAAGCTGACGGAGGCGGATTAGGTACTGAGCTGCCTCATCGGCCGAACGCAGATCCGGATCGGTGACCATCTCGACCAGTGGGACCCCACAGCGATTAAAGTCGATCAGACGACTTCCGCTTTGATATACCGTCTTGCCAGCGTCCTCTTCTATGTGCAATTTGGTGATCTTCACCTGACGACTCGAACCGTCAGGCATGGGTAAATTAAACGTTCCATCACGCGCCAGGGGCTCATCGTACTGGCTGATCTGGTAGCCCTTGGGCAGGTCCGGGTAAAAGTAGTTCTTGCGAGCAAAATAGGAAAGAGACTGAATAGAGTCAGCATGCATGGCCGCTGCAAGCAGCACCGCTTTCTCCACTACCACACGATTGAGGACCGGGAGCACACCTGGGAGACCGGTACATACCGGGCAGATATTAGTGTTCGGTGGATCACCCCACGAATCCGCCTTGCAGCCGCAGAAGATTTTGCTCTTGGTATTAAGTTGAATATGGGTCTCAAGGCCGATAACTGCTTCATACTTTGGCACTGTGCCATTCCTTTGACTATGCTTGATGTGGGACTTCCGAAGTCAATTATTTCTCCTCAACAGAGATCACCTCAATTATGTCGTCGATCGTCAACTGCTCGGCTACGTCCAAACCTATGGTCACGTACCCAAACACGGAAAAACTCTCATCCATCAACGAATTATCTTCCAACACAATATAGAACTGGCTTCCGCTTGAGGCGAGCACATCGTACCGTAAAAAGAAACCGACTGCACCTGCCGTGTTAGCCAGACCCATCTCACTTGGTAGGATATAGCCAATGTCGCTTTCTGGTATCCCCGCCGGCGAGCCGGTCATAACAAACTGACCTGGTTCGACGAACACGATCGGGAATCCATCCCAATAGCCAAGCTCAGCAAGGACTACGAAATTGTTAACGCTCTCCGGTGCATCCTGGGGTCGAAGCTCGACAATGATCTCACCCTTCGAGGTTGCAATCGTCGCTTGGTAGGAAGCGTTGGGGTCAATAATCATCTCCGGCTTGCCGGTGTAGAGATTCTCACGATCCGCCAACTCCAGCATGGCCAGAGGTCTTCCCTCCTCCGGTTGGGGGACAACCGGAATTGGTGTCGGCGTCGGTGGGGGGAGAAAACTTTCAGGGATTTCCTCAATTTCTATCTTAATTAGCAAATCACCAGGAAAGTCGGGATTTGCCTGAGGATCACGCAGGGTCAAAGCAAGTGCTACATCCATGCCCTCAACCACTTTGCCGAAGATAGTATGGCGACCGGTAAGATGGGGCGTAGGGACGAATGTGATGAAAAACTGACTG